>CAYFRC010000137.1:2833-5628 GCA_964345325.1 uncultured Oscillospiraceae bacterium | reverse complement strand
GAGAAAATGGGCTTTCGCATCGCGGGCGTGCATCCCGACGCCCTCCGCCTGAAGGACGGAACGCTCAAAAACGAATACCTCATGATTCGCAAGCTTTGACAATGCACATATCACATGTACCGGATCGGTTTTGCGAGCTACGAAACCTATCGCGGATGCCGTTTGCGGTTTATTTATGGAGGAGGAATAGCGATGTATGTGGAAGAAAAACGTTTTTCCCTGAAGGATGGAAGGGAAGCGGTGCTGCGCAGTCCGCGCGAAGAAGATGCGGAGGGCATGCTCGAATGCTTCGTTGCCACTGCGGGCGAGACGGATTTTCTCATGCGCGATCCCGAGGAATGCGCGAAGTACACAGTGGAGTTCGAGCGAAAGTTTCTCAAAGACATGGCGGAAAACGAGAACATCGCGATGCTCGTGTGCCTCGTGGAGGGGCGCATCGCGGGGAACTGCGAAATTCAGTTCCACACCGCCATCAAGACGCGCCACAGGGCAACCATCGCCATCGCGCTCAGGAAAGAATATTGGAACTTAGGCATCGGCACGCGCCTTTTTGAGGAGATGCTTTCCATCGCGAGTACGCGGGAGCATCTTTTGCAGGTAGAGCTTCAGTTCATGGAGGGCAATGACAGGGGGCGGCATCTGTACGAGAAAATGGACTTTCGCATTGTCGGCGTGCATCCGAACGCCTTCCGCCTGAAGGACGGAACGCTCAAAAACGAATACCATATGGTTCGCAAGCTTTGACAATTCACACAACCTGCGATTGAAACGCACATCGGAACGTGGTATACTATAATGGCATAAAAAGAATCGAAGGAGGATTTTCTCATGAAACTTGCAGTCAGCTCCTACAGCTTTTCCGGTGCCCTGCGCGACGGGCGCATGACGCTTATGGATGTCATCCCGAAGGCCAAGGAATTTGGCTTCGAAGGCGTGGAAATCACCGAGCAGCAGCTCTCCATAGAGGAAATGCGCGCCATGGCGCAAAAGCTGCGCGAACAGTCCAAGGAATACGGCATTCCGATCGTTTCGTATCTCGTGGGCGCGGATTTCCTGCGCAACGACGTGGACGAGGAAGTGAAGCGCCTGCATAAACACGTGGAGATCGCGGCGCTGCTCGGCGCGCCGCTCATGCGGCACGATGCCGCGAGGGGCGTGGACGCGGACGGAAAGCCCGTCGATTTTTGGTATGCGCTGCCCCGCATCGCGGAAGGCTACCGCAAGGTGACGGAGTTCGCCGCAGGGTTCGGCATACACACCATGATCGAAAACCACGGCTATTACGCGCAGGATTCCGATCGCGTGAAGGCGATCGTCGATACGGTAAAGCATCCCAATTTCGGCTGGCTCGTGGACATCGGTAACTTCCTCTGCGCGGACGAGGAACCCATGCACGCGGTTGCGGTCGGCGCGCCGTACGCGGTGCACGCCCATGTGAAGGATTTCCACGTGCGCACGAAGGCACAGGGCAAGCCCAACGCGGGCTGGTTCGATACCCGCGGCGGCAATTTCCTGCGCGGCGCGGTCGCAGGCCACGGGCAGGTGGATATCAAGGGCTGCCTGCAGCTTCTCAAAAACGCGGGCTACGACAAGTGGCTTTCGCTCGAATTCGAGGGTGTCGAGGACTGCCTGATGGCGATCCCCGAAGGGCGCGCTAACATCCTGACGGCCCTCGGAGGGCTTGATTAATGTCCGCCGCGATTTCGCGCGAGGAGGCGCTGCGCCTTCTGAATGCGGAAGACGGGTTGCAAAACCTCAAAAAGCTCGTCGCCGATACGCCGCGCGGCGCCGTGGGGCGCGACGTGAACAACCACATCCATACGACCTATTCCTTTTCGCCCTATTCGCCTGCGGCGGCGGTATGGTTCGCGCGGCAGGCGGGGCTTTGCACCTGCGGCCTCATGGACCACGATTCCATCGCGGGTGCCGAGGAGTTCCTGGAGGCCTGCAACATCGCGGGCATGGCGGGCACCATCGGGCTGGAATGCCGCGTGAGCATGAAAAACACGCCCTTTGGAGACCGCCGCATCAACAACCCCGACCAGTCCGGCGTCGCCTACATGGCGCTGCACGGCGTTCCGCACGACAAGGCGCGCGAGCTGAACGATTTCTTTGCCCCTTACAGGGCTTTCCGCAACGAGCGCAATAAAAAGATGGTTTCGTCCGTCAACGGTCTGCTCGGAAAATACGGCATTGCGCTCGATTTCGAGCGCGACGTGCTGCCGCTTTCCAATTACGCCTTGGGCGGTTCCGTGACGGAGCGGCACATCTCCCGCGCGCTCGCGGAGGCGCTCTTGCGCGCGACAGGCGGCGGGCAGAAGCTGGTTTCCTTCATCAAGGACGAGATAAAGCTCCCGATCTCCGCAAAGATCGAAGGCTATCTCCTGGACGAAACGAATCCCCACGCGATGTACGACCTTTTGGGCTGGATCAAGTCTGAACTCATCGCGAAATTCTACATCGACGCGACGGACGAATGCCCCGACGTGGCAGACGTGCTTGCGCTTTCCGAAAAAATCGGCGCGATCTCTGCATATGCGTATCTGGGCGATGTGGGCGATTCCGTAACGGGCGATAAGCGCGCGCAGAAATTCGAGGACGACTATCTGGACGAATTGACGGACTGCCTGAAGGAACTGGGCTTCCGCGCGATCACCTACATGCCCTCGCGCAACACGCGGCAGCAGCTCGACAGGCTCCGCGCGATCTGCGAGACGAAAGGCTTTTTCCAGATCAGCGGCGAGGACATCAATTCCCCGCGCCAGTCCTTTGTGTGCATGGCGCAGCGCGACCCC
>CAYFRC010000137.1:0-2823 GCA_964345325.1 uncultured Oscillospiraceae bacterium | reverse complement strand
TTCTTGTACGGGTCCTCCTCGCCGGCGTACGTGACGCCGCGCGCGGCCGCGACGTGAGCGTCGATGTCGGCGACCCCGATCCGCTTGAGCATTTGGTGGACCGCGTTGGCGTAGGTGAAGACGTGGTGCGCGGTCTCCCAGTCCGAGTGCTCGTTGGCGCTGCCGAAGCGAGCCACCCTGAGCGCCGCCGCGTAGGCCAGCGAGCGGCTAAGGTCGACGGGGCCGGCGCCTGCTCGCACCGCTCATCGCGCACGAGTGGCGCAGCACGGGGCATCCCGAAAACGGGCTCTTTTCAAAAGAAACGGCGGAAAAATACCCCTGCCTCAAGGAGCGCGTAGAGGCGTTCTCGATCTTAGGGCAGAATTTGGAGGTATAGCATGGCTGTCATTACCATCGTCGGCGCGGGCATGATGGGCTCTGCCATGTCCGTTCCGGCAACCGACAACGGGCACGAGGTGCGCCTCGTGGGAACGCCCTTGGATGACGACATCATCCGCGCCGTGAGGGCGACGGGCGAACACCCCAAGATGCACCGCAAGCTCCCCGAGAAAATCCGCTGCTACACGTTTGACGAGGTCGATCGTGCGCTGGCAGGCATGGACCCGTACATCAATGCCGTATCGAGCTTCGGCGTGGACTGGTTCGCGCAGGAGATGATTCCACGCATCCCCGAAAGCGTCCCCGTCATCAGCGTCACAAAGGGCATGGAGGTCATGGAGGACGGTCGGCTCGTGCCGTTTCCGGTGCTCCTCAAGGACAGGCTGCCCGAGGGCAAGCGCCTCTCCCTCAACGCGATCGGCGGCCCCTGCACGAGCTATGAGCTCGCCGACAGACACCAGACGACGGTTGCTTTTTGCGGAGACGACCTTGAAACCTTAAAATACATCCGCAGCCTTTTGAAGACGGACTACTATCACATCCGCGTTTCGACGGACGTCGTGGGCGTGGAGTGCGCCGTGGCGATGAAAAACGCCTATGCGCTGGGCGTCTCGTTGGCGATTGGCCTCGCGGAAAAGCAGTGCGGTATCGGCTGCACGGAGCATTACAACGCGCAGGCGGCGCTCTTCGGGCAGTCCGTGAAGGAAATGCGGCGCCTGCTCGCGCTCGTGGGCGGCGGGGACGAAAACATCGTCTTCGGCGCAGGCGACCTGTATGTCACCATCTTCGGCGGCAGGACGCGCAGGATCGGCACGCTGCTCGGGCGCGGGCTGACATTTGATGAAGCTATGGCGGAACTTTCGGGCGTCACGCTCGAATCGGTCGTCATCGCATCCAGAACCGCGAAATCCATCCGCATCCTTGCGGAAAGGGGCCTCGTGCGCACGGAGGACTATCCGCTGCTCATGCACGTGGACGACATTATTTCGCGCGGCGCGCCCGTGGACATTCCGTGGGACGCATTCACAGAACAGTAAATCGGGAGGCAAATGCCAATGGTTCGCACGCGATTTGCGCCGAGCCCCACGGGCTATATGCACGTGGGCAACCTCAGGACGGCGCTTTTCACCTATCTCATCGCCAAGCACAGCGGCGGCACCTTTATTTTGCGCATCGAGGACACCGATCAGGAGCGCGAGGTGCCGGGCGCTATTGACCTTATCTATTCCACCTTAAAGCAGGTTGGTCTCCATTATGACGAAGGCCCCGACAAGGGCGGCGATTTCGGCCCGTATATCCAGTCCGAGCGAAAGCCTTTGTACATGGAGTACGCCAAAAAGCTCATCGAAACGGGCGCGGCGTATTACTGCTTCTGCACGAAGGAGCGGCTCGACGAGGCGCGCGCGAATGCGGAAGCGCGGGGCGAGACCTTTAAATACGACAAGTATTGCCTGCACCTTTCCAAAGAGGAAATCGCGCAGCGGATCGCATCAGGTGAACCGTATGTCATCCGCCAGAACATTCCTTTGGAGGGCGTCGCCGGCTTTGACGACATGCTGTACGGGCATATCGAAGTCGAATGCAAGACGCTCGACGACAACGTGCTCATCAAGGCAGACGGGCTGCCGACTTACAATTTCGCAAACGTCGTCGACGACCATTTGATGGGCATCACGCACGTCGTGCGCGGCACGGAATACCTTTCCTCCGCGCCGAAATACAACCTGCTGTACGAGGCCTTTGGCTGGACGCCGCCGCAGTACATCCACGTAACACCCGTCATGCGCGACGCGCAGCGAAAACTTTCCAAGCGCAACGGCGACCCGACGTTTGAGGACTTGCGCAGCATGGGCTATCTGGACGAGGCGATCATGAACTATCTGGCGTTGCTCGGGTGGAGCCCGTCCGACGACCGCGAGTTTTTCACGCTGGATGAACTGACGGAGGCATTTGACATCAAGGGGCTCTCCAAGTCGCCCTCCATCTTCGACATCAACAAGCTCACGTGGATGAACGGCGAATACATGCGAAAGCTCGCGCCCGAAGTCTACTACGAAAAGGCGCTGCCGTGGTTCAAGAAGGCCATCGGCAGGGAGGATATCGATTACAAGCGACTCGCGGAGCTTTTGCAGTCCCGCACGGAGGTGCTTTCGAAAATTCCCGAGATGATCGATTTCTTTGTAGAAATGCCGGAATTTGACAGTACCCTGTACACCCACAAAAAGATGAAGACCGATCCCGAGATCGCCAAAAAGGCGCTCGAAGTTGTAAAGCCGGTTTTGGAAAACATCACCGACTGGACGGAGGACGCGCTGCGCGACAGCACCATGGCATGCGTCGCCTCCTCGGGCATGAAGACGGGGCAGGTGCTCTGGCCGCTGCGCATCGCGATCACCGGCAGGGAGTCCACGCCCGGCGGCGCGTTTGAAATGGCGTACCTGTTGG
>CAYFRC010000136.1:0-5652 GCA_964345325.1 uncultured Oscillospiraceae bacterium | reverse complement strand
GTTACCTGTCAATGTCTCTCAAGAGATCATTTGCCGGCATACTGGCGCTGATAGGCGGTATCGGCGACCTCAAGCAGAGTATCCAGCTGGAAGCTGCTCTTCAGGGTCTCGACAAACGCCTCGGGGTTCGCCAGATCAGACGCTTCGCCGATGATGTAGTTGGTGCGCTGCTCTTCCACGTAGGTCTTGATATTGGTGCGGATTTCAGCGATGAGCTCGTTCTCCTCGGCGGTGAAGGCCAGGTTGGGGCAGTACACGTCGGCGCCGGGCTTGCAGAGCTGATACACGCCGGATGCGGTTTCCTGGCGGACGGTGCAATCGTTCTCCGCGTTGATGACATTGCCTTGCCCGTCGTCGGACACATACGCGCCCTCGGACTCAACATAGCCGGAGAAGAAGGGCATGGGATCATACCAATACAGGTTGTTGGGGGTGTTGCGGACGTCGTTGTGGAACACATACTTGGCTTCATAGCCCATGGATGCATAGCGGGCGGCGATCTGAACACCGGGGTTGGCGGCGAGATAGTTCTCCGCGGTCATCCAGTTTTCGTTCTCAACGCCGAAACGGCCGGCGAGGAAGAAGTCCTCGGTGAACTGGGCATCGCCCACGCGGAAGGCCAGCTCGGGGTTGGAAGCATAGGCAGTTACGTGCCACTGGCTGTTGGTGGCGGGAGCGATGTAAGCGCAGTACTTTACGCCTTCGGGGCCGGTCAGCGGATCGATGCAGATGTAGCGCAGGCGGTAGGCATAGGTCTCGGTGTCCTTATTGCCCATGAACGCCAGAGAGGAGTTGGTCATAACGCCAACCACGTCGGCATCGGTGCCCGCCACGGCCATCAGGTCCGTGTTGCTGTAGGTGAAGGATTCCTTCGCCAGCAGGCCTTCGTCGACCAATTTCTTCAGGTAATCGCACGCGGCGAACCAGCCGTCCTGGATGTAGGAAGCGGTCACGTGGCCGTCCTTGAGCATCCATCGCCCTCGCCCTCGAACACGAATGCGTTGGTGAGGAATTTCGTAGCGGTTCCGCCCTAGCCGGTGGAGGTGATGAAGGGGATTTCATCGGCAGCGTCGCCGTTGCCGTTGGCATCCTGCTCCTTGAAGGCCACCAGCATGTTGTAGAACTCTTCTGTGGTGGTGGGCGCGGTCAGACCGAGGTTGTCCAGCCAGCCCTTATTGACCCACATCTTGTAACGGGTTTCGTTGGAGGGGGAGACCTGAATCTTCGGCACACCGTAGACAGAGCCGTCCGCAGTGGAGATGTTGACGAGCAGGTTCATCTCGGGATGTTCGGCAACAGGCTTATCCACGTTGTAGCCCAAGCCCGCGTCATAGAAGGGCTTGAGGTCGATCAGCGCGCCGGCATCGGCATATGCCTTCGCCTGCGCGGGAGTCAGGTTGAAGTTGATGACATCGGGCAGGCTGTCGCCGCCGCTGACCATGATGTTCAGCTTGTCGCCGGGATCGACGGCGGGCAGGAACACGAAGTCCAGATTCACGTTGCACAGCGCTTCGATCTTCTGCGTATAGACGTTCGTCTCAAAGTCGGTCACATACTCATTGGGAGCCATCAGCACGGTGACGGTGTAGGGCTCGTCGCCGGTCCAGATAGGATAGACACCGGGTTCGCTCAGCTTGGCTTCTTCAGCGCTCACGGCAATGCCGGAGAAGACAAGCGCCAGAGCCAGCATGAGGGCAAGGATCCTAAAGTTCTTCATGGGATGCATTCTTCCTTAATTCTATCATTTACAGCGCGACGCGCCGCAAATATCGATTGATTGCGCTGTCGCCCCTTTACGGCGTCCGGTATGACGCCTTTGACGGAGTAAAGGAATGGGTGCGCAGCACAGGGGCGGGCGAAACGATGAGTGCCTGTTCGTTCGGGCGCGTTTCCAAACGTTCCCCTGCGGCGTTGACGGCCTTGCGGAGGAGATGAAGTGAACCGTTCCTCACGCATTTTGCAGCCCGCTCAAATTACTGATACCTTAACATATTGTGATAATAGTATAACACATGGGGCGCTAAATGTAAAGCTATTCGGTCAAGTTCATGGTAGGCGTTATTTGGTCGATGCAAAAAAATTCGCTTCTCTTGCCAACGGCGCGGGAACGGTGTACAATGGTATCAGAATCGTTAAGGAGGGATCGCTATCATGAGCGTATCCGAATACACGAACAAAAAATGGGACCTTATCGTGGTGGGCGGCGGCATGACCGGCGTTGCGGCTGCCGTTTCGGCGCGCAGGCTGGGGCTCGACGTGTTGATTTTGGAAAAAGTGGGCTTTTTGGGCGGCGCTGCGGCGACGTGCCTAATCAACCCGTTCATGCCCTTCGCCACCGAGGTCGACGGCAAACGGTTCGACCTGTCGCGCGGCTTTTTCACGGAGCTTCGCCGCATCCTGCGCGAAACGGACGGCTTCGCGGGCGGCGACGAATACAACACCACGCTGCACGAGGAGTATATCAAGATCGCGCTGGATCGGCTGGTTGTCAAAGAGGGCATCGCCGTATTGTACCACGCGGTTTTGAGCGGCGTCGAGAAGGACGGAGAAACCGTTACCCGCGTCAAAACGGCGACCAAGGCGGGGGAACTGGCGTTTGCCGCCGATACCTTTATCGACTGTACAGGAGATGCCGACCTCGCGATGCTGGCGGGCTGCCCCTTCCGCTTGGGGCGCGAGGACGGCCTCTGCCAGCCCATGACGCTGTGCTTCCGCATCGCCAACGTGGACATCCCCACGTACCGCAAGAATTACAGGCGCATGCAGGAACTCTACAAACAGTATCAGGCCGAGGGGAAGATCAAAAACCCGCGCGAGGACGTGCTCGTATTCTATACACAGGTGGACGGGATGCTGCACTTCAACACCACCCGCGTCGTAAAGCACAACCCGACCGATCCTTTGGATGTGACAAGGGCGGAAATGATCGCCCGCGAACAGATGCTCGAGATGTACACCTTCCTGCGCGACAACATTCCCGGCTTTGAGAAATCGCAGCTTCTCTACTCCGCTTCCGAAATCGGCGTGCGGGAGAGCCGCATGATCGAGGGCGAATATGTGCTCAACGAAGAAGACCTCAAAAACTGCGTAGCTTTTGAAGATGCCATCGCCGCAGGCAATTACGACATAGACATTCACAACCCCGATGGCAGCGGCACCAGCCACTACTTTTTCCCGAAGGGCACATGGTACACGATTCCCTACCGCGCGCTCCTGCCGAAGAACGCGGACAACCTGTTGGTCGCGGGGCGCTGCATATCCGCCACGCACGCGGCGCAGGCTTCCATCCGCATCATGCCCATCGTCACCACCTTGGGCGAGGCGGCGGGCGTCGCGGCGGCGATCGCCAAAAAGAGCGGCGCCAAAGTAAAGCGGGTGGATGTAAAGGCGCTTAGGCAGCAGCTTCTTGCACAAGGTGCCTTTATCGGCTAAACAGGAACGGCAAACCCCGCGCCGAAACCGGCGCGGGGTTTGAAGAAGGTTGTCGTTATTCGCTCATTTCGAGGGTGACGGAGAATGTCAGCGTCTCATATGTGGTCTGCGGCTGCTGGAACCTGCCGCCGAACGGGCTGTTGTAGAAACTGTTCGACGAATCCGCGCCGCCGAGGGCGTCGAGGTTGCTGTAGCGCACGACGGTGAGGGTGACGGTGTCGCCCGCAGCGTGCCTGTCGAGCTCGGTCATCAGTTCGCGCAGCGTCTTTACGCGCAAGCCGTTGATCTCGGTGATGAAGTCATACTGCTTGAGGCCTGCCGCTTCCGCGGGGCTTCCCTCGTTAACCTGATTGATGCAGATGCTTGCCGGGGGATAGTTCTGCATTGGCTCGTCGGGCCCATCGAACTCAGAGACGATGACGCCCATCTGCGGGCGGCGCACCTTGCCGAATTCCATGATTTCAAGCGCGAGCGGGTACACGGTATCGATCGGGAGCGCGAAGCCCAGTCCTTCAAAGGAGACGGACGAATACGCGCTGCTTGCGTACTTCAGAGTGTTGATGCCGATGAGGTTGCCGTTCACGTCGAACAGGCCGCCGCCGCTGTTGCCGCTGTTGATCGGCGCGTCGTGCTGGATGTAGGAGACGCGGGCGGAATCGACCTCGCGCTCCAGCGCGGAAACGATGGCGCTGGTGACGGTGTTGGCGAGCACCTCGCCGCCGGGGTTGCCGATCGCGATGACGGTGGAGCCGACGGGGAGCACGGAAGAGCCGATCGTGACGGGCACGAGGTCGGTGTTTTCGCACTTGAGCACCGCGATGTCGGTGGACTCATCGCCGCCGATCAGGGTCGCGCTCTCTTTTTCGCCGGAGGGCAGGAGAATCTGGTAGGAATTACCGTCTTTGATCACGTGGTAGTTGGTCAGCACATAGCCGCCCTCCGCGATTACGACGCCCGAGCCCTGCGAGACGGCGGTCTCCGTCGTCGTGCGGCTGGACGGGTTCCACATTTCCGTGTTCGTGATGACGCCGACGACGCTGTTCGCGGTTTTCTGCGCGACATAGATTGCGGGGTTGGTGTCCACGATTGTTTTGGTTTCCTCGGCGACGGTCGTGCCGGTAAAAAGCAGCGCGCCCATCATGAGGCAGAGTGCCAGAGATACGATTGTCAGGATGCGGTCTTTGTTGATACGTTTTGCGTGTTTCCTCATGGGGAACTCACCTCCGTTTTGTTTATGCTTCTATAATAGCAGAGGATTTCCGCAATTCTGTGAACGAAGTTTGAACACTGCTTCGGAAATTTGTTTATTTTTTGTAAAAGAACGTTTGGACGCTCCACAAAACTTTGCTTGACGCGCGAAAACCCCTGCGCGTATAATAAAACAACATGTATGTTCTTGGGAGAAGGAGTGGGGAGCGATGCGGGGGAAGGCGGCGCGGGCGTTTTCGGATACGATGCCCGTCCTTGCGGGATATCTCGTATTGGGGATGGGCTTTGGCATGGTGCTCGCCTCGCACGGTTACGGCGCGGGGTGGGCGTTTTGCATGAGCGTGTTTATCTACGCCGGATCGATGCAATATGCTGCGATCAACCTCCTGTCGGGCAGCGCGTCTCTTTTGACCGCCGCCGTCGCGACGCTGGCGGTCAATGCGCGGCACATTTTCTACGGCATTTCCATGGCGGACAGATACAAAAACGCGCCGAAAAAGGCGTACCTCATCTTCGGGCTCACCGACGAAACCTATTCGCTCGTATCGGCTGGCGAAAAGGATTTGGAATACTGCTTTTTCGTGACGCTCTTCAACCATATTTATTGGATATCGGGCAGCGTACTCGGTTCCGTTCTGAAAAGTGCGCTTCCGTTTGACGCGACGGGCATCGATTTTGCGCTGACCGCGCTGTTCGTCGCGATCTTTACGGAACAGTGGCTCTCGACGAAGGAGCAGTTCGCGGCGGCTATCGGCGTACTCGCGTCCGCCCTGTGCCTGATTACCTTCGGCACCGCAAATTTTCTCATTCCCGCGATGGTTCTGATTACGGCAATCCTTGCGCTGTATGGGAGGAAAAAGGCATGACGAGAGATGTGCTGCTTATCGCCGTGATTGCAGCCGTAACGATTGCGCTGCGCTTTCTGCCGTTCCTGCTGTTCGGAGGTGGCAGGGGCTCGCCGCCCCTTATCGAAAGGCTCGGGAAGGTTTTGCCCTACGCAGCGATGGGGAT
>CAYFRC010000135.1:4304-5674 GCA_964345325.1 uncultured Oscillospiraceae bacterium | reverse complement strand
CGGCGGCTCTTGATGAGCTTCGACTGCTTGAGCTGCCGCAGTTGGTGTGAGATGGCGGACTGCGTCATGTTGAGATTGTTTGCGATGTCCGTAACGCACTGTTCTTTCTGAAACAGGGTGTACAGAATCCGTACCCGCGTACTGTCCGAAAAGAGTTTGAACAGGTCCGCCAAGTCGTACAAAACATCGTCTTTCATATCCGCACCTCCCGATACAATGCGTTTGCCATTTCTTCGGAGCCTATTTCGTTGGGATGTCCGCCGTATTTTGCCCTGTGCGGCGCGTTCGGCATTCCCCACACGGCGGATGTGTCGAATACTTCGCAGGGAAGTGCCTTTTCGTATTCCACGATGCTGCGCCACGTGGCAAGGCTCTCTCCCGCATAGTCAAACGGCGGCACGGTCAGGAGAATCACGCGAGATGAGGCTGAAAGCCTTTTGACGATCGTCCCGATGGCTTTTTGGATCTCCTCGGCGCTTCTTACGTGGAAGATATCGTTCACGCCGAAGCACACGAAGACGATGTCCGCCTGCTTTGCCTTATAGAACCATGAGCCGCCCGATGCCGCGTCCACCGCGCGTCCGCAGCCGATGCCCAAATTCCAATATGCGTTTTGCCCGCCGCACAATTCCGCAAAGCGCGCCGCCCAAAAGGCGTAGCTGTTCTCCGGCGTGCCGATGCCCTCCGTGATGGAGTCGCCCCAAAAGGCGATGCGCTTGTCTACCTTTCTGTCACAGCCGACCATCTGCGCGAGCGGAACGCGGTTGCATTTTTCAAATGCGCCGCCCTCCGCCTTCCGATACGCGGGGATCAGGATTTCCTCCAGATAGGGGAGAACGGTGCCGTAGAATGCCATTTCAAGGCAGATGTATTCGCCCTTTTCCGCAGTGAGCTCGATTGCGTCCGTATGGAAAATCTCCGCCGGATGGACGGTTTTTTCAAGATTTCCGCAGAATGTCACGTTCTGCATGGGAAGTTCCCCGAGGGTAACATCCTTTGTCACCGCGACCTTCAGCGAATGCATCCTCCATGTTTCGCAGATGAAATTCGCAAAGCTGTCCTCGCCGTCCGCAAACGTCGAGTCGATGATATTCGAAAACAGAAAGCTGTAGCGCATCGTTCCGCCATGGAAAACCTTGTAAAACGTCCGCCCCGTGTACAGGGTATCCGCGCTTTCCGTCGAAAACCACGCCTGGTTTCCCGTCGCGGCGAGGGAGTTGGAGACGTATTCAGAAAAGTATTCCCGCATGCAAAGCCCTCCCGATATATCGAAGGCTGCCCCGCACAGAAGCGGAACAGCCGGTTTTCATGATTCGTTGATACTGTAGCCCTTTTTCGATACATATCCTGTTGCATTTTTTGTATCTAAT
>CAYFRC010000135.1:0-4294 GCA_964345325.1 uncultured Oscillospiraceae bacterium | reverse complement strand
GCAGCGCCCGCGCCGCCGCCTGCAGTTCCCCTCGTGTTTGGCGGGATACTTTTCATACAGCGCATCGGGCGTAAGGTTGGCGCGGATGCACATGCTGATGAAAAAGTGCAGCACATCGACGAGTTCTTCCTGAAGCTTTTCTTCGTCCACGGGCTTTTCGTTCTTCCACCACTTGAAGTTGACTTCGTCCAGGACCTCCGAAAGCTCGCTCAACGTCGCAAGCGTGAGCCTTTGGATCCATTCGGATTGCGTGACAGCCTCCAAATGCCGCTTCTCGACAATTTCGTCATTCAGCTGCTTTTGCATGGCGAAGATCGCGTCCAGCTTGTCCGTCATAGCGCGATGCCCCCGATGTCCTTGCCGACGACGGCGGCAGAGCGGCGACCCGTGAGGGTTTCTTTCGCAACGCGCATCACGTCGTCGTAGGTCATTGCGTTGATTCTGTCGATCATTTCCGTCTCGCTTTGGACGCGACCCAGCAGGAGCTTGCGCCTGCCCTGTCCCATCATGCGCGAGGGGGAGGATTCGAGCGGGAGGATGCGTGCGCTCTTCATTTGCTCCCTGCCCATGGAACACTCCTTTTCGGTGAAGCCGTCGCGCAAGAGCTTTTGCATTTCCCCTTCGATGAGCCCGAGCGATTCTTCCACGTTTTCGCGGTTGACCGCCGCATATACGGAGAAAATGCCCGTATCCGTCATGGCGGCATAGCTCGAATACACCGAATACGCGAGCCCTTTTTCCTCGCGGATGCTCTGGAAGAGGCGCGAGCTGCTATTGCCGCCGAAGGCGTTATTGAACAGGGACAGCGCGTAGATATCCTTGCTGCGGATGTCGAGCGCGGGATAGCCTAAGCACAGATGCACCTGTTCGATCGCCTTTTCGCGCCGCAAAACTGTGGGCTCGGCATCCTTTGAGCGATATTGCGCGGGGGTAAACCTCCCGCCCGCCCATTCGCCAAGCATTTCTTCCGCCATGTCGTACAGCGCATCCGGGTCGTAATTTCCGCAGATGGAAAGCACGGCATTTTCGGGGCGGTACATCCTGTCCATATAGAATAGGATCGATTCGCGCGTTATGGAGGAAACGGATTCCTTCGTGCCGACGATTTCCCGCGAAAGCGGCTGATCCCCGTAGTGGGCGAGCATGAGCAGTTCGTTCACGACGTCCTCTGGGGAATCCTCGAGCATGTCGATTTCCTCGAGCACGACGCCCTTTTCCCGTTCGATGTCCGATTTCTTGAGGAGCGGGTGCAGCACCATGTCGCTCAATACATCCAGCGCGAGGCGCAGGTGTTCGTCTACGACCTTTGCGTAAAAGCAGGTGCACTCTTTCGATGTAAATGCGTTCATATGCCCGCCGACCGCATCGATCACCTCGGCAAGCGCCTTTGCGGAATAGCGCGGCGTGCCCTTGAAGAGCATGTGCTCTATAAAGTGGCTGATGCCGGACGGGTCTTTATCCTCGTATTGGGAGCCGGCGCCGATCCACAGACCGACGGATACCGAACGGAAGTGCGGGATGCGCTCTCCGACGATCCTGAGTCCGTTCGGCATCGTCCGTTCGTCAATCATGTCAGCGGTTGTCCCTCCTGAAGCCGCCGCGGTTGCCGCCGCCATCCCTGCGGGGAGGACGACTCACCGGCATAGCCTCGTTGTCGTATTCGATGTCGTTGCGGATGAGGTTGATGCGGCCCTGGCTGTCGATCTCGGCGACCTTGCATTCGAGCGTATCGCCGAGGTTCACGACGTCTTCGACCTTTTCCACCCTGCCGTTGTCGAGCTTGGAGATGTGGATCATCCCGTCCTTGCCGGGCGCGTATTCGACGAACGCGCCGAAGGACATGATCCGAACGACCGTGCCGGTGAATACGTCGCCGACCTTGAGTTCCTTGGTGATACCCTCGATGATCGATTTGGCCTTGTCCGCGGCTGCCTGATCGGGCGTTGCGATGAAGACGTTGCCGTCGTCGTCGATGTCGATCTTGACGCCGGTGTCGGCGATGATCTTGTTGATCATCTTTCCGCCGGGGCCGATGACCTCGCGAATCTTCTCGGGGTTGATCATGAAGTGGATGATCTTGGGCGCGTACTTGGAAAGCTCGGGGCGCGGTGCGGGCAGCGCTTCGAGCATTTTGCCTAAGATGTGTATACGACCGTCGAACGCCTGCGCGAGTGCCTGGCGGAGGATCGCCTCGTCGATGCCCTTGATCTTGATGTCCATCTGGATCGCGGTGATGCCGAGTGCCGTGCCTGCGACCTTAAAGTCCATATCGCCAAGGAAGTCTTCAAGCCCCTGAATGTCCGTAAGCACGGCGACCTTCTGAGAATCGTCCGCCTTGATGAGGCCCATCGCGACGCCCGCGACGGGGCGCTTGATCGGAACGCCTGCGTCCATAAGGCTCAGCGTGCTTCCGCACACGGATGCCTGCGACGTGGAGCCGTTCGAGGACATGACCTCGCTCACGAGGCGGATGCAGTACGGGAATTCGTCGACCGTGGGGATCATAGGCTCGAGCGCGCGTTCCGCGAGCGCGCCGTGGCCGATCTCGCGGCGGCCGGGGCTGCGCGCGGGCTTGGCTTCGCCCGTGGAATAGGCGGGGAAATTGTAGTGGTGCATGTAGCGCTTGGAGGTCTCGGGGGAGATGCCGTCCAAAAGCTGCATATCGCTCATCGGGGCGAGCGTCGTCACCGTCAGTACCTGCGTCTGTCCCCTCGTGAAGACCGCGCTTCCGTGCGGGCGCGGAAGAATGCTGGTTTCGCACCAGATGGGGCGAACCTCGGTCAGCTTCCTGCCGTCGGGGCGGGTGCCGGTTTCGAGGATGTTCTTGCGCATGACTTCTTTGTTGAGCGAATACAGCGCGTCGCCGATCTCGCCCTCGCGCCCCTCAAACGTCTCCGCGAAATGCTCGAGGGTTTCCTTGTTGACCTGCTCTTCGCGTGCCTGGCGCTCCTGACGATCGTAGGTTTCAAAGCACCAGCAGACTTTGTCGTATGCGAATTCGCGAACTGCCTTTTTGACATCTTCGCCCGGAAGCATCAGCGGGAACTCCAGCTTCTCCTTGCCGATTTCGGCGACGATTTCCTCCTGCAGCGCGACGATTTTCTTGATTTCCTCGTGGGCAAACAGGATGCCGCCCAGCATGACCTCTTCGGAAACTTCCTTTGCGCCCGCTTCGACCATCATCACGGCGTCCTTCGTGCCGGCGACGGTGAGATCCAGTTCGCTTGAGGCGGACTGATCCATGTTCGGGTTCAGGATATACTGGCCGTTGATATAGCCTACGTTGACGGCGCCCGTCGGGCTCTCAAACGGGATGTCCGAAACGACGAGCGCGGCGGAAGAGCCGATCATCGCCGGGATTTCGGGCGAATTGTCGTTATCCGTGGAAAGCACGGTCACGTTCACGCTGACGTCGTGGCGCATTCCCTTGGGGAACAGCGGGCGCAGCGGACGGTCAATCAGGCGGCTGGTGAGGATCGCCTTTTCGGCGGGCCGCCCCTCGCGGCGGTTCCAGCTGCCCGGGATCCTGCCGACGGAGTAGAGCTTCTCCTCGAAGTCCACGCTCAGCGGGAAAAAGTCGATGCCGGGGCGCGGCGTCTTGGCGACGGTAACGTTGACCAATACCGCCGTTTCGCCGTAGCGCACGAGGCACGAGCCGTTGGACTGTTCGCAGTACTTGCCGAATTCCAGCGTCAGCGTGCGGCCGCCCAGCTCCATTTCATACTTCTTGAACATTGTTCTTGCCCTCCTATGGGTTTTCTCTATATCTTTCTTATTGATACCAATTCAAAACGCCGATCCGGCGAAAATTGCAATTTTAACGCCGCCGCACAGGTTGCCCCCGTGCGACGGCGCATCGATCATCCCTGAATAAGAGGCATTACCTGCGCAGGCCGAGCTTCGCGATCAGATCACGGTAGCTCCCGATGTCGGTAGATTTGAGATAGTCGAGCAGGCCGCGGCGCTGACCGACCATGAGCAGAAGCCCGCGGCGGGAGTGGTGGTCGTTCTTGTGGAGCTTCAAATGCTCGTTGAGGTGGTTGATGCGCTCCGTAAGCAGTGCGATCTGCACTTCGGGGGAGCCGGTGTCGCCGTCGTGGCGGCCGTAGGTGCTGATGATTTCCTGTTTCGTCATGGGTGATTCCTCCGTTTTTTGTATTCCCGTGCGCTAAGTAAGCCGTTGGAGATTCGGCAAACCGAGCAAACGGTTCTTAGGCATATACGCCTAACTTGCATTATACCACAGTGTGCAGCGCTTGTAAATGATAAATATTTGATTGTTTGTGAAATGTTT
>CAYFRC010000134.1:4483-5702 GCA_964345325.1 uncultured Oscillospiraceae bacterium | reverse complement strand
CTCGGCGGCGGGAACCACTTCATCGAGATCGGCAAAACCTCAGGCGGGACGCTCTACCTCGTCGTCCATTCCGGCAGCCGCAATCTCGGAAAGCAAGTGGCGGATATCTATCAGCGGCTCGCAATCGATCTGCATATGGGAAAAGAGGACTTTTTCAGGCAGCAGGAGGAACTCATCCGCACCTACAAGGAGCGTGGCAGGCGTTCGGAAATCCAAAAGGCGCTGAAGGCGCTGGAAAAGAAATTTCAAAGGCGCAGCCCTTCCGTCCCCGAAGACCTCTGTTGGCTGTACGGCACATACTTGGATGACTACCTCCACGACGTGGAGATCTGCCAGCGCTTCGCGCGAAGGAGCCGTGAGCTGATGGCGGAGATCCTCTTGGAACGAGGCGGTCTCACGGCATGTGAGGCGTTCCACACCGTGCACAACTATATCGATACGGACGAGATGATTTTGCGCAAGGGCGCGATCGCCGCCCGCAAAGGGGAAAAGGTTCTGATTCCGCTCAATATGCGGGACGGCTCCATCCTTGCGATCGGCAAAGGGAATCCGGAGTGGAACTTCTCCGCGCCCCACGGGGCGGGGCGCATCATGTCCAGAACCAAGGCCAGGGAGAGCATCGATATGCACGACTACCGAAAGTCCATGGCGGGCATATACTCCACCTCCGTCAACGAGGACACCTTGGACGAGGCGCCGATGGCGTACAAAGCGCCGGAGGACATCATCGATGCGATACGGGATTGTGTGGACATCGTCGATATCATAAAGCCCGTATATAATTTTAAGGCTTCGGAGGATTCGGCTCCGCGGAGAAAACGAAAGGTTTAGAAAATTTCACGGGAATTGGTTTCGGAAATGCCGTTTTCGTGCTATACTACAAATCAAACGTCTACGGAAGGGATGGAAAAACACATGGAAGACAGGACGCAGCCGCAGATCGCCTTTATCATCAAAGATCAGCGGTTTGAAGGGTTTTACTTGGTAAAGGCGGCGCAGCAGCGCACATCCGCCAGCGGCAGCCGCTTTCTCGATATGACGCTTGGGGATATCTCGGGAGAGGTCAACGCGAAGATGTGGGACGGCACCGTCGAACCGCCCAAGGCGGGCGACGTGGTCAAGGTGCGCGCACTCATGCAGGAATACAACGGGCGCGCCCAGATGCGCATCGACAAAATGCGCCTCGCGGAGGAAAAGGACGCCGTCGATATGCAGATGC
>CAYFRC010000134.1:4214-4473 GCA_964345325.1 uncultured Oscillospiraceae bacterium | reverse complement strand
TCCCCTGCGCGCCGCAAAAGGGCGAAGATATGCTGGAGGATGTGCGAAATGTCGTATCCGCGTTTGCGGATGCGCATCTCGCCGCGATCGTATCCGCAAGGCTCGACGAGTGCGGGGAGGCGCTGCTGCTCGTTCCGGCGGCGCTGCGCCTGCATCACGCGGAGCGGAGCGGGCTCTTGCATCACATGACCACCATGCTGCGCACCGCCCGCGCGCTCTGCGAGGTATATCCCTCGCACGACGGGGGTCTGCCGTTGCC
>CAYFRC010000134.1:330-4204 GCA_964345325.1 uncultured Oscillospiraceae bacterium | reverse complement strand
CTGGACGCAGACCTGCTGGCCGCCGGCGTCATTCTGCACGACCTGTGCAAGATCGAGGAGTTGAAGACGGACGAGATCGGACTCGCCACGGAATACACGCTCGAAGGGCAACTCGTCGGGCATATCGCCATGGGCATCGCGCGCCTGCATGAGGCGGGAAGGCGCCTCGAGACGCCGAGGGAACTGCTCATTCTCCTCGAACACATGATTTTATCGCACCACGACATGCCCGAATACGGCAGCCCCAAGCCGCCCATGTTCCCGGAAGCCGAGGTGCTGCACACGATCGACCGGCTCGACGCGCGGCTTTACGAGATGAACCGCGCGCTGTCCTCGATCTCGCCGGGCGGGTTTACCGAAAGAATCTGGTCCTTGGAGCGGAGGCTGTACAAGCGGGAATCCAAACAGGAATCACAGGGCGAATACGCCTCCTTTTCAAACGAACAGCCGCGCGGGTGTACGCCCGTGCTGCCGTTTTAGTTCGGAATGGCGCGGTTATTGCTGCATTCTCCCCGCCGCGAAGCCTTGATATTCTTCCAAAAACCACTCAGCGGTCTTCGCCATGCGGACGGTCACGAATTCATCCCGAAAGCCCACGTCGATGTTGCAGTTCCCGAAATACCAGTCGCAGATGTTGACGCGCAGTTGTAGGCTGTTCTCCCCGCCCCACGCGGCGCTGCACAGGCAGCGATAGCCCCTATCGAGCTGCTCTCCGATGCGCCTTCCGTAATAGCCCGTTTCGGGGAATTCGCCCTCGATATTTCTGCCGAAGCCGAAGAGGATTTCGTGTTCACCCGTCGCGTTTTCATAGCGCATGGTGCACTTGTCGCATGAAAAGCCGAAGGATATGCGGCGGATGCCCATGGGGTTTTCGTCCATGATATACGTCTTTCCGTCGATCTCCTTTGCGAGGGACGATGTGTGCGCGCCCTCCTCGCACAGCAGCGTAAGGGATGCCGTCTTTTCCCGCAGCGCGCGATGTGCAGCCTCGTCCTCGGGCAGCGTATCCGGATTTTCGTCCAGATACGGGAAAATCTCCTCCCAGAGCGCGGCAAACAGGTTCGCATAACCGGAGGATATCCCCTGCGTGTCCGCCGTGGTGATGAGCAAAAAGTCCTTCTTCGGCAGGCATATGGCGACCTGTGTGCCCATACCCAAAAACGCGAAGCCGTCGTTTCTCGTGATCCAGAACTGATAGCCGTAGCCCTGCTGCGTCTCCGGCTCCTCCCGCGCGGTGCGGGTGTCGATCTGCTTGGCTGTCGCCTCGCGCAGATACGCTTCGGGTATGAGCTGCTTCCCCTCATGTCGCCCCATGTGCATGACGGTATTCGCGACGTGCGCAAAATCGCGCGCGGTGAGCATCATGCCGCTTCCGCCCCACGCGCCGCCCTCCGGCCGCCCCACGCACCAGGCGGCCTTCGAGACGCCGACAGGGTCGAACAGGCGCGGGCGCAGGTATTCCACCAGTTCCTGCCCCGAAAGCTTCTCGACGATCGCGTTGAGCATCACGGTGCCCGCCGTGTCGTACGAAAAGACCGTGCCGGGGACGTGTTCCGGCGTTCGGTGCAAAAACGCGTGCACCCAGTTTGCATCGCGGTGCGTGTAGGCGTTTTCGTTGTGCGGGGTCGCCATGCGCAAAA
Organism: uncultured Oscillospiraceae bacterium; assembly: GCA_964345325.1. Taxonomy (GTDB): domain Bacteria; phylum Bacillota; class Clostridia; order Christensenellales; family Aristaeellaceae; genus CAYFRC01. The sequence continues at coordinate 2,564 of CAYFRC010000134.1, read as the reverse complement.
GGTCGCGCACGGTTGCCATTTCCAGATACGGATGCACCGCATCGGGCAGATCTTCGGGGAAGAAGGAAATCACTTTGTCGTCCAAATGCAGCTTGCCCTCCCCGATCAAAAGCCCGACGGCTATGGAGACAAAGCTCTTGCTGCACGAATACAGCCTGTGAAGGAAATACTCGTCAAACGGCTTCCAATACCCCTCCGCGATGACATCGCCCCCTCGCATCATGAGGAAGGAATGCATGGGCAGGCGCTTTTCATTCAGCCTATCGATAAAGCGCGCAACCGCCTGAGACGGAACGCCTCGGCTTTCCGGCGTCACAAAGTGCATGATACCGCCCCCTTTGTTTCTTTCGATAAAAAAGTCTCCGCCGGAAAATCGGGGGAGACTCTACTTCTTCAGTTTCTCGCGAACAGTACAAACTCGCTGTACGACGGATACATCATGACGGTTTGATAATATGCGCCGCCGTAGGAATCAAGCAAATCCTGCACACCGGGCTTGGCATAGGCAAACATCTCGTTCATCGTGACCGCGCTGTCCGCGTTGGTATCCGCGAACAGGCTCGTCACGCCGCCCTCGGTGTTGGAATAGCCGCCGCCCTTGGTGAGGAAATGCGTAAAGAAGCTGCCAAAGCTGAGCATGCTCTCGTCGCAATAGCTCAATTCGTCCGCGCCGCATGCCGTGAGCACCTGATATTTCGAACCGCCCGCCCCCGATGGCGCGGATTTGCGCGCACGTGCGGGCGCAAATGCCTGCACGACCGATAGGTTGAAGCGCGCAGCCTGCGATGCGGTCGATGACCTGGCCGCATTGCGCATAGCGCCGATCGCGCCGCCGCTGAAGCAGCTGTCGAGCAGAATCACGACCGTGCCGGGAATCCTGTCCAGCTTTTGCCTGAGCGCGCTCATGGAAATGGTATCAAAATCCGTCCCTACGAGGCAGCTTTCGCCGTCCCGAATGTCGCCGTGCCCCGAATAGTAGAACACGGTGACGTCGTCCTGATCGATACCCCAATTCGCCATATCGTCAAGTTGCGCGCGCAGTTGTTTCCCCGTGAGGTTCTTCCTGGTGCGGATGTCATTCTTGCCGAATTTCGCGGTATCGTATGTCGCAAACCCGAGCGCCTTCTCTACAAGCGCCACATCGTAGGCGCAGGCTGGCAGGTCGAATTGGCTGCCGTTTGCATAATCGATTTCGCCCACGAGCAGCGCGCGGTAAATCGTGCCGGACTGCACCGTACAGGTCGCCTTTTTCTTTCCGGAGACGGTCGTACAGGTGATCGTCGCCGTGCCGGATTTGTTCGCGCGCACCACGCCGTTTTCGTCCACGGAGGCGATTTCCGCGTCCGACGATGTCCACGAGACGTCCTTGTTCGAGGCGTATTCGGGCAGCACGGTGGCAGTGAGCTTTTGTTCCTCGCCGATTGCAAGCGAAAGCTCCTGTTCCGAAAGCCGCACGCTCTTTACGGGGATAGACTTTGCGACGATTCTGCAGCGCGCGGATTTTTCGGTTCCGTCAAGCGCCCTGCAATATACATACGTCGAGCCCGCGGATATCGGCGTCACGAGGCCTGAGGGAGAAACGGTCGCGACGGCTTCGTTCTTGCTGTACCATTCGACATTGGGATTGTCGGGATTTTTGGGCGAAAGCGAGTGGGTAAGCTGCCTCGTCGTGTTCCCGATATACAGGGTCGCAGACGATCTGTTGAGCCGCACGCGGGTTACAGGCAGCCTTTTCACCGTGACGGTGCACGACCGCGAGTGTTTCCCGAGCGTTGCCGTGATCTTCGTCCTGCCGTAGCCTTTCGCCGTTACCGTACCGTCCGGCGCGACGATCGCGACGAAGGGGTTCTTTGTCGACCACTCGATGCGCCCTTCCTCCCCGCGCGGCGAGGTCGAAACCGCCAACTGTTGCGTGTCGTTTACTCCAAAGGTCATGCCTAAGGTTATCGAACGCGCAAGGCTTCGGATCCTCACGGGGCGTACCGTCACCTTGCAGGTGGCGTATTTGCCGCTGCCGTCGAGCGTTCTGCATACGATCCACGCAGTGCCGGAAGATACGGGGTTGACCGCGCCATCCTGCGAAACGGTCGCGACGCGCGGATTTCTGCTTACCCACCGAACGTCCGTACAGTCGGCATTTGCGGGGAAGAACGTCTTTGTAAGTACGCAGGGAGCGCCGCCCTCGTAGAGGGTAACACGCTTTTTGTCGAGTGCCACTTTCGCAACGGGCTTTT
>CAYFRC010000134.1:0-320 GCA_964345325.1 uncultured Oscillospiraceae bacterium | reverse complement strand
CATCCGCTTCGCCCACTGTCTCCGCGCCCGCGGATTGCACAAAGTGTACCGTTTCCGACGCGGGCAGTAGAAACAGCAACGCCGCCAAAAGGAGCGCCACAAGTTTCTTCAGAATGTGCATGGTACACCTCCCCCCGATATACATTCGGAGACCGACAAAAGCAGTCGGTCTCCCGTTATTTATACGCCTACCGAATAGTTCGGTGCTTCCTTGGTGATGCTGATGTCGTGGGGGTGGCTCTCGATAAGCCCCGCGCCGGTGATGCGAATGAACTGCGCGGTCTTCCGCAGGGTTTCGATGTCCTTCGCGCCGCAATAGC
>CAYFRC010000133.1:0-5794 GCA_964345325.1 uncultured Oscillospiraceae bacterium | reverse complement strand
AGAGGTGCCGGTCACGTCGTCGACGATGCCCACGGTGAAGTGGTTCTTGGGCTCGTCCTTGCAGAGGTTGTCGAACACCGCCTTGACCATGGTCGGGTTGAATTCCTTGCTGCCCAGGCCGTACCTGCCGCCGACGATCTTGATGCCCGCAATGCCCTTTTCAAACAGCGCGGAGCAAACGTCGAGGTAGAGCGGCTCGCCGATGGAGCCGGCTTCCTTCGTGCGGTCGAGAACGGCGATGGACTTTGCCGTCGCGGGAATCGCGGCCACAAAGGAATCCACGCAGAAGGGGCGATACAGGCGCACCTTGATGAGGCCGACCTTTTCACCCTGCGCTACGAGGTAGTCCACGGTCTCCTCGATGGCTTCGCAGCCGGAGCCCATGGCGATGAGTACGCGCTCGGCATCCGCCGCGCCGTAGTAGTCGAACAGTTTGTACTTGCGGCCCGTGAGCTCGCCCACCTGATCCATGACTTCCTGCACGATCGCGGGAGTCTTCTGGTAGTAGGCGTTTGCGGCTTCGCGGCCCTGGAAGTAGATGTCGGGGTTCTGCGCGGTGCCCCGCTGGTGCGGATGCTCCGGATTCAGCGCGCGCTCGCGGAACGCCTTGACGGCGTCGAAATCGACCAGGGGACGGATCTCCTCGTAGTCGATGCCGTCGATCTTCTGCACCTCATGGCTGGTGCGGAAGCCGTCGAAGAAATGCAGGAACGGCACGTGCGCCTTCAGCGTGGAAAGATGCGCGACCAGCGCCATATCCATCGCTTCCTGCACGGAGTTGGAGGCGAGCATTGCAAAGCCGGTCTGCCTGCACGCCATGACGTCGGAATGATCGCCGAAAATGGACAGCGCGTGATAGGCGAGCGAGCGGGCGCTCACGTGGAACACGCAGGGCAGCATTTCGCCCGAAATCTTGAACATGTTCGGGATCATCAGAAGAAGGCCCTGGGATGCGGTAAAGGTGGTTGTCAGCGCACCGGCTGCGAGAGCGCCGTGCACCGCGCCGGCGGCGCCGGCTTCGGACTGCATTTCGGCGACGCGGACGACCTGACCGAACAGATTCTTTCTGTCGGCAGCCGCCCATTCGTCGGCGACTTCCGCCATCGGGGAAGACGGCGTGATGGGATAGATTGCCGCCACGTCGCTAAACGCGTATGCGATGTGGCTCGCAGCGGTATTGCCATCGATGGTCATTTTGATGCTCAATAGAGTTGCCCCCTTTTTGTCGGTTGATTTGGTCAAAATCCCGTGGGATATGACTGCAAAGAACGATATATATATTATAGAACGTATAGCGCATAAAGTCAAGATGGGGATTGTTGATTTTCGCTGGCGAATGCACGCCGCGGGGGCGGGTTTTGCGCCTTTCTTTCGCGTATTTGCATGGTTTGGCGCGAAAAAACGACAGCTTGAACGAATCGCCTTGCGCGAAAGGATTTCGTGCGATATAATGGAATCGTCCCAAAGGGGCAAAGAAAGGAGAGACCGAAATGCGGATATTTTCAGAGGATGTAAAGAAAATCCTGATGGCGGGCGTCGGCGCGATCTCCGCCGCAGCGGAAAAAACGGCGGACTTCGTGGAAGACATGGTGGATAAGGTCGACGAGGAGAAGCTGCGCGGGGTGATCGATTCGCTCGCAAAAAAGGGAGAAGACGTGTTCAGGCAGGGCAAGGCCTGCGCGGACGACCTGAAAAAGAAGGTCTCCGAGGCGCTCAAGCCCGATAGCGCTGCGGACATCGTGGACGAGCTGACGGATGAAGAGCTCGACGAGCTCCTCACCAAGGCGCGCCAAGTCAAGGAAGAGCGGATGCGCCAAGGCGAAGAGAAGAAAGACAAAGTATAAGAAACGCCGCAGGGCGCGGGCTATCCCGCGCCCTCTTTGAAATTCCCGTAAGGAGGACCTCAGATCATGTTGATTCCGGAAATGCGAAAGGGAGAAACCTACGCCGATGCGGCAAAGAGGCTCGGCATTTTTGCGATGGGTGTGCAGCGCGGCGGCGAAACGCTTTCCCTCGAGGAAGTGCCTACGGAAGGCGACGGCACCTCCTTTATCCTGTATTCGGATTCCGAGGGGCGGCGCATCTATGAAAGGTCTTTGTGCTTTGTCCTTTTGATGGCGTGCAAAGAAGTGCTTCCCGATCTGCGCATTCGGATAGAAAATTCGACCGGCGCGGGCTTTTTCGCCTATACGCCGGATGCCCCGTTGCCGCTCATGGGGCGGCAGGTCGCGCGGATCGAAAAGAAAATGCACGAAATCGTCGCGAAAAACCTGCCCTTTGCGCGCGTGGAAATGTCCACCGAGGACGCGCGCGCGATGTTTGCGCAAAACGGAGAGACGGACAAGGCACGGCTCATGAAATATCGGCCGGCGGACGAAATCAGCCTGTTCCGGTGCGGGGATATGCTCGCGTATTTTTACGGCGCGATGCTGCCGTCCACGGGCTATCTGAAGGCGTTTAAGCTGATACCGCATTTTCCGGGCATCGAGGTGCTGCTTCCCGATCCCAAGGATGTTACGCGCGTCGCCGGGGCGCGGGACGAGCGCAAGCTCATGCAGACCTACGGAGAATCCGCGCGCTGGGCGACGATTTTGGGCTGCGAAAACCTGTCCGATCTCAACGAGCTGATAGAAAACGGCGGCATCCGCGAATTCATCCGCGTGAACGAGGCGCTGCAGGAGAAGAAAATCGCGCAAATCGCGGAGCAGTTCCGCGCGTCGCGCGCGAGGCTGATTTTGATTTCGGGGCCGTCGTCCTCGGGAAAGACCACGTTTGCGAACCGCCTCATCGTAGCGCTTCGCGTTCTGGGCTTTAAGCCGCAAAAACTGTCCATGGACGATTATTACCTCGACCGCGACAAGGTTTTGTTGGGCGACGACGGAAAGCCCGATTACGAGAGGCCGGATCTGTTGGATGTGCCGCTGTTCAACGAACAGTTGGAGAGCCTCCTCGAAGGGGAGGAAGTAAAAACGCCTGCCTTTGACTTCGTCACGGGCAAGCGTTCTGTGCATACGACGGCGCGAAAGATCGAGGTGGGGCAGCCGATCATCGTCGAGGGCATTCACGCGCTCAACAGGATTTTCTCGGAATCCGTGCCGCGCGAACAGAAATTCCTCATCTACGTCAGCGCGCTTACGACGCTCAATCTGGACGACCACAACCGCCTGCATACCTCCGACATGCGGCTCATGCGGCGGCTGGTGCGGGACGCGCAGTTTCGCGGAACGCCCGCGCAGGAGACGCTTTCCATGTGGAAGAGCGTGCGCGCGGGCGAAGAAAAATACATTTTCCCCTATCAGGAATCTGCGGATGTGATGTTCAATTCGTCCCTGGTGTACGAGGTGAGCGCGCTGAAAAAGTGGGCGTATCCCGCACTCCTCGCAATCCCCGAAGCCGATCCCGAATACACGCTCGCGCGGCGCCTCGTGAAATTTTTGAACTATGCGCTGGAGGCGGACGCGGAAGACGAAATCCCGCTCAATTCCATCTTGCGGGAATTCGTGGGCGGAAGCTGCTTTTACCGCAAATAGAAACTATGCCGCGCCCTGCTGCTCCTTGAGCGCCTTGGCCTTTTCGGCGCGCATGATGGGCAGCCACTCTTTGAAGGCGAGGACGATCGGATAGCCCACGCCGAATATGCTCATGCACAGGCAGTTGATAAATTCCCTGCGCGCATCCATATAAACCTCGTTGTTCCGCATATCGATCTTCATACGAAAGAAACCCTCCTTACTTTTTTGCCCATATAGTATAGCCCGTTTCTCCGCTAAAAGGTCGGAAATTCGAAGGGAACTGCCGCTAAGGAAGCGGAAAGTTCCTTTTTCTTGTGCCAAACGGCGAAAACTGCGCTATAATATATTTGTGAGAGAATGGTTTTTTCGGAGGCCGGTATGAAAAGAATCCTTCGGGATGCGCTGATTTCCGCCTGTATCTTCGGCTTGGCGATGCTGAGCTGCAGCGTGATGGCGCGCTGCGCGGACGACAACAACCCCTTCGCTTCGTCCGTCTTTATCCTCGCGGTCGCGCTAACGAGCCGCTTAACGGCGGGGTATTTCTTCGGCATCGCGGTGTCCGTAGCGGGCGTCGTGTGCGTGAATACGCTCTATACCCGTCCCTTCGGGGAGTTCAATTTGGAAATTGCGGGCTATCCCCTTACGTTTGCCGTGATGCTGATCGTCTCCGTCATCATTTCGACGCTCACGACGCGCATCAAGCAGGAGGAAAAGCGCCGCACGGAGGCGGAAAAGGAAAAGACGCGCGCGAACCTCTTGCGCGCCGTTTCGCACGACTTGAGAACGCCGCTCACATCCATCATCGGCGCGAGCTCCGCGATGCTTGAGGATGAATCGCTTTCCGTCCCCGAGCGGCGCGAATTGATTCGGGAGATACGCAGCGACGCGCAGTGGCTCACGCGGGTGACGGAGAACATCCTGTCCGTCACGAAAATCGCCTCGGGCGAAGTGCGGCTGAAAAAGGAAGAAGAGGTCGCCGAGGAGATCGTCTCCGCCGCAGTCGTGAAGTTCCGCAGGCTTCCGGAAAGCCTGCCCGTATACGTCGAGCGGCCGGAGGAGATCCTGACGGTGCCCATGGAGGCGACCCTGATCGAGCAGGTGTTACTGAACCTGTATGAAAATGCGGAATTCCACGGAGCGGGCGCCACGCGCATCGATACGCGCATTTTCGAGGACGGAAAGTACATCGTCTTCGAGGTGGAGGACGACGGCGGCGGCATTCCCGCAGAGCTCCTGCCGCACATCATGGACGGCAGCCTGCACCCGTCGCAGCAGCAGACCGACGGCGGAAGGCACTCTATGGGCATCGGGCTTTCCGTGTGCCGATCGATTATCCGCGCGCACGGCGGCGACATCCGCGCGCAAAACGGCGAAAAAGGTGCAAAAATCACTTTCAGACTTCCGAAGGGAGGAAATCCTCATGGAATTGCGTGAAAAAATCCTCGTCATTGAAGACGACAAAGGCATCTGTCTGTTCCTGAAAACGACTCTTACCGGCGCGGGATACGACGTGTTGATTGCGGAATCGGGAACGCGCGGGCTGGGCGCGATCTCCTCGCACTGCCCGGATTGCGTGCTGCTCGATCTGGGGCTTCCGGACATGGATGGCTGCGAGATCATCCGCAGCGTGCGCTCGTGGACGAAAATGCCGATCATCGTCATTTCGGCGCGCACGATGGAAGAAGAGAAGGCGCACGCGCTCGACCTCGGCGCGGACGATTACCTCACAAAGCCCTTCGGCACCATAGAGCTGCTCGCGCGCATCCGTACTGCGCTGCGCCACACGCGAACGACCGCAGAAAACGACGGCATCGCGCTGAGCGGCGAGTATCGCGTGGGGGACGTGACGATCGATTACCGAAAGCACAGGGTGTATCGCGGCGGCGAAGACGTCGGCCTCACGCCCAACGAATTTCGCATCGTCGCGCTGCTTGGAAAGCATGCGGGGCAGGTGATTACCTATAAATATATGCTGAAGGAGCTCTGGGGGCCTTCGGCAAGCAGCGACAACAAGATATTGCGCGTACACATGGCATCCATCCGCCGAAAGTTAGAGCCGGATCCAAATGCGCCGACCTACATCTTTACGGAGACGGGCGTGGGGTACCGAATGGCGGAAAATGATGCGGATTAACAATTTATTTACATGGAAAAGTGTTGACAAACATATGCCATCTGTGGTATTATACTCAAGCACCCCAAGCGAGAGGCACGATTTGTGTCGGCAGGGGAGCGGGCGATCCTTGAAAACGATACAGCGAGAGCGAGAGAAGAAGAACAGT
>CAYFRC010000132.1:4966-5795 GCA_964345325.1 uncultured Oscillospiraceae bacterium | reverse complement strand
TCGATCGAGAAGACGGGATTCAGGCTCGTCATCGGCTCCTGAAAGATCATCGAGACCACGTTGCCGCGAATGTTCTGCATCGCGGCGATGGGCATTTTCGCCACGTCATACGCCCTGTCGCCCAAATTCAGCCGCATCTCGCCGCCGACCACCTGCCCCGTCGGCCGCTGCACGAGCTGCATCAGGGAAAGGCTCGTGACGCTCTTGCCGCAGCCGGATTCGCCGACCACGCCGACGGTCTTTCCGATGGGCACGTCGAACGTGACGCCGTCGACTGCCCGCACGGTTCCAATGTCCGTGAAGAAATAGGTGCGCAGATCGTCGAACTCGACCACGTTTTCGGGGTTTTTCATCGTCGTCAGGTATTCCGATTCGGGCACGTTCTTGCGCTCGCGCTTTTTCTCGATCGCGCGGGTGATTTTGATGTTTTGCCTGCTGATTTTTCGGGATTCCTTTGCCGAAATGTATGCGGATTTCTTGCCGTTTTTCATGCCTGTCGCCTCCTTAGCGCTTCATCTTGGGATCGAAGGCATCGCGCAGTCCGTCTCCCACAAAGTTGAAGCCCAGCACCGTGAGAACGATCAGAATGCCCGCAGGGATCCAGATAAACCAGTAATAGGTCATGATGTACAGGTTCGACGCGCTGTTGATGATCGAGCCCCACGACGCGAGCGGGTATTTGATGCCCAGCCCCAGAAACGACAGCGCCGCCTCGGACAGGATCAGCGCGCCCAGGCGTAGCGTGCCGTCCACCAGCAGGATGGGCGCCACGTTGGGCAGCACGTGACGCAGCAGCACGCGCGGGTCGCGGGCGCCCAGCGCGCCGGCG
>CAYFRC010000132.1:0-4956 GCA_964345325.1 uncultured Oscillospiraceae bacterium | reverse complement strand
ACAGCGTCGCCTCCGTCAGGATGATGGAGCCGAGCCCCATCGTCGCCTGCACGATGAGCAGCGGCATGACGTTGGGCACGAGGTGCCGGAAAATCCTGCGGCTCACGCGGATGCCCGTCGCCTCCGCCGCGACCATGAAGTCCTGCTCCCTGAGGGAGAGGATCTGCCCGCGCACGACGCGCGCCACGCCCGTCCAGCCCATGATGCCCATGATGACCATGAGCAGGAATATGCGCGTATATGGGTTAACCTCGAAGGCGTCCATGATGGAGCCGGCGATAATCATCATCGGGTAGTACGGGATGGAGTTGAACAGGTCCACAAAGCGCATGATGAGGGTATCGACCATGCCGCCAAAGTAGCCGGAAATGCCGCCCATGACGATGCCGATGACGATCTCCAGAAACACGACCACGAAGCCGACCATCAGCGAAATCCTGCCGCCGTACATGAGGCGCGTCATCATGTCCATGCCGTGGTCGTCCGTGCCGAGCCAGTGCTCCGCAGAGGGATATGCGCACATGTCGATCAAATGCGTCACCTGTTTGGTGTAGATGTCGTAATTGGAGACGTTGCGGCTGATGGTGCTCGAAATCGTCTCCCCCTTGTCGTCCGTGAAATCGAACGCCGTTTCCTTTGCGACGATCGCGTTTCGCACCGCCGTCTTGTACTCGAGGGACAAGGCAACGCTCGAAAGATAGGGGTTCACGGAGATGTTGGAGATGCCGCAGATGAGCGTATCGCCCTGATACACCGTCGCGTTGTCGTCGTCCTCCGCCTGAAGCGTATAGGTCGCGCCATCGTATTCGAACGATTCCGCGCCCGCGTGCAGCGCCTCTTCGGATGTGCTGCGGAAGCCGTATTCCGAAACGAGCGGGGCATATTCCTTGGAGGCTGCGTCAAACGCAAGCAGCGTCGCCAGCGCGATTTCCTCCGTTTCGCTCTCATACAGGGTGAGCATCTTGCCGTCTTCCTTCTCGAGCGTATAGCTCTTGTCGCCTGCGGTAATCTCCGCGCGGTTTTTCTTCGCCGCATCGATCACTTCCGCGACAACTTCGTCCGAAAGGGTGACCCCCGCCTCCGGCGTTACCTTCGCATCGATCTTCCCGATCATCATGACGGAGGCGACGCGCGTTTTCGCCGCTTTTCCGATGCGGTAAAAGCCGTCCGAAACCTTTTCCAGGGAATAGGTCGCCCCGCCCGCCTGAAACGAGGGCGCGCCGTTTTTCTCCGCGAGCACGAACTGCGCCTTCGCCTGCGCGGAGAGCGCGGGCGCGCCGTCCTTTGTGACAAAGCCGTAATCGGTATTGAGCTTCGCGGAGGCGTACTGCTTGTTCGCGTAGTCGTACTTATAGAACACCTGATCCTGCCTGTAGGGCGAAATCAGCCCGCCGAGGAAGGAAAAGGCAAACATGAATACCAAAATGCAAAGCCCGAAAATCGCGAGCTTGTTGCGGATGAACCGCTTGAAGACCATCATGCCCGGAGACAGAACCTTGACCCTTCGGGCATCGTCCAATTTGAGATTTTCCGCCATAGTGCCTTTCTCCTCCCAATTAATTGATGCGCACGCGCGGATCGACCACGGCGTACATCACGTCGGCGAGCATCAGGCTTGCCTGCGTCAACACGAGCCCGAACACGGAATAGAACATCGTGAACGGCAAATCGCCCACCTTCATCGCGTCGTAGGCGATGTAGCCGATGCCCGGGATCTGGTAGAGCGTCTCCGTGATCATGGAGCCGCTGAAAAGCGACGGGATGAGATAGCTCATATAGCTCACCAGCGGAATGAGCGTGTTGCGGAAGGCGTGGCGGTTGATGACCGTTTTTTCGGGAAGCCCCTTCGCGCGCGCGGTGCGGATATAGTCCGCATTGAGAACCTCGAGCATATTCGTGCGCGTATAGCGCGTGAGGCCGCCCACGTTGAGCATCGTCAAGGTAAGCGTCGGTAAAATCGCATGCACAGCCATGTCGCCGATCTTGCCCCATTGCGAGAGCTGCTCGTGGTAGCGCCCGACGATGCCATACAGGTCTACCCAGCCGAGTTTGATCGCGAATATATATTTCAAAACCGTTGCCAAAAAGAACGTCGGCAGCGATATACACAGCATGGCAAACACAGTGATGCCGTAATCGAAGCCGCTGTACTGCTTGCGCGCGGCGCGAATGCCGAGCGGGATGCAGATGACGACCTGCAGCACCATCGTAACGATATTCAAAACGACGGAATACCAAATGACATCCTTAAATTTGGAGACCACCGGCACGCCGTACAGCCACGAATCGCCGAAATCTCCGCGGACGACGTTGCCGAGCCAGTTGAGATAGCCCGTCACCGCGTCGTCATTCATATGATATGCTTCGTTCAGTTTTTCGAGCCACTCCACATAGCTCGCACCGCCCGTCGAGGCGGATTGCGCGGCACGCTGCCGCGCGACACCCTCCACATAGCTCGTGGGCATGCATCGCATGACGCCATAGATGATAAAAGCGCCCAAGATGATAATAACGAGCGCCAGCGCGACTCGTTTCACGATAAATCTCCACACAGTGGAAATCCTCCCTTACAAGGATAATACGCCCACCCCGACGCGCGTTTGTCGCGTCGGGGTGGGCGCGGTCATTCGAGCTTACTTTTTCATCTGCATGGTCTGAACTTCTGCCAGCCAGCCCCAATAGGTGGTGACATCGGGTGTGACCGTGGAGATGTCCACGCGCTGCGTGCTCGCGATGACGATGTTCTGACGCTGATAGGCGGGGATTTCAACCGCCCAATCGATCAGTTCATCCAGCGCCGCCTTGTACAACTGCTTGCGGTACGCCTGGTCGCCGGACTTGCGGGCGTCCAGAATGAGGGTATCGAGGGCTTCGGAGCGGATGTGATAGTGGTTGGAATCCGAGCCGCCGAGGCCTACGATGTTGGAAGAATGGTACACCTGGTACCTATCCGGATCGATCGTGGAGCCCCACGCCGCGCACCACAGTTCCTGCGTGCCCGCGTCGAGCGCATCCCACAGGACGTTGGAGTCGGACGGGTCGTTGATCTTGAGCTCAATGCCGATGGTCGCAAGGGCGTTGCGCGCGTCGGTCAGAACCGCAAAGGATGGGTGATCGCCGATGCCGTCCGCGGGGATGATGACTTCGTAGGAGAGCTTCGCGCCTTCGGGTGCCGCGGTGAATTTGCCGGTCGTCTCGTCGAAGGTGTAGCCCGCCGCGATGAAGAAGCCCTTCGCGGCTTCGAGTGCCGCCGCGTACTTCTCGTCCGCCGTCATTTCCGCCGTGTAGATGGGGTTGCCCTCTACATCCACGGAGAAGGCAATTTGGTAGCCCTCGTCCGCAGGCTGCGGGGATGCCCAGCTGGTGGAAGAGATCGGGTAGTTGATGACCGCCGCCGCGTCGCCGTAGTAGCTGTCAAACGCGGTATCGCGGTAGATGGCGAGCACGGTCGCCAGCGCCTTGCGCAGGTTCTTGGAGGCGTCGCTGCCGGAGTCGCCCGCGACGTTCACGGTGTCGGCGTTCATGCCGATGTAGCCGTAGCCGAGGTTCGCGACGGAATAGGTGGTGATGACATCGCCCGTCAGTTCGCCGTTGGAGTTGAAGCCGGCGAGCATTTCAAAGTTCGCCTTGGTGCCGCTCATCTCGCCGCCGTCGGCGGTACCGGTCTGCACGGCAGAAGCGACTTCCGCAGCGTTGGTTTCCTTATACTGGAACTCCTTGATCAGGGGCGCACCCTTGTAGTAGTTTTCGTTCGCCTCGTAGTAGACGACGCGGTTTTCGTACTTGACAAACTTATAAGGGCCCGCGCCCATGGGGGCATCGGTCTTCGCCTGCACGACGGACAGATCGCCGAAGGGATGGCCGAACATGTTGTTCTCATAGTCGTACTGCGCGGGGTCGCCGTAGTAGTGCATGGGCGCGATTTCTGCGCCGAAGATGGAATACACGGCGGGCGCGGAGAAGCCGTTGACCTTCACTTCCACGGTGTAGTCGTCGAGCTTCTTGATGCCGGTGATGTTCGGAACGCCCGCAGAAAGGTCTACTTCCTTATCCTGCGCGAGCTTGTCGTACAGCAGGGAAACCGCGCTGTCGCTCTTGGTGCCGGTCGCGGATTCGGTGCCGAGGTAGGCATCGATATCGCCCGCGTACTTGGTGAATGTGCAGTTGAAGTAATCGTCAACCGTGGGATATACGCCGTTTGCGAGGTCGTACGTCTTGCCGTCGGAATCGGTCAGAACGCCGTCCGCGGCGGTGCCGAAGCCCCACATGACCATGCCCAGCGCGGTCTTGAGGCCGTCGTTTGCGGTTACGTCCTCTTCGCTGAAGCCGAGGTTGTCCGGCGCATAGCTGAGGTAGTTGGCGAAGACATAGTCGATGATGCCCTGCACGTCGCCCTTCCAAATCTCGGTGAGCGCGTTATAATAGGTATCGTACTCTTCCTGCGTGAAGGAATCGCCCTCCGCCACAGTGTAGCCGAACCCGGCCTTTTTCACATCCGCAACGATGGGATCGAACGTCGCGAGCGTGTCTTCAGGCAGCTGGGTTCTGTACGCCTTGAGGCCCAGAATGTCGTAGCTGTTGAGCGTGTTGCTTCCGACATAGGCGGGGTCGAGCAGCACGTAATACGTGAAGATGATGTCGTCCGCAGTCAGCGGCTCGCCGTCGGAGAACTTGATGTCCTCGCGGAGCTTGGCGGTGTAGGTGGTGATGTCCGCAGTCTCGTCGTAGACGACGGACAGGTTGCACGGGCCGTTATAGGTGTAGTCCGTGCCGTTGTAGTTCACGGTCTCGCCCTCGATGGCGTTGTAGATGATGCCGCCGACGCGGTCGGTCGTGATCATCTGAATCTGGGTCAGTGCCTCCACGTTCACGTCATACTCGGTGTCCGCATAGAACGGGCTGAACTTTCCGGATAATGCAGATGTCGCAACCACCAGGGGCGTGGAAACCTGCGCC
>CAYFRC010000131.1:0-5804 GCA_964345325.1 uncultured Oscillospiraceae bacterium | reverse complement strand
GTAATGATTCCGCTGCTTCTGGTGCTGTCGATCGTCGTGTTTATCATCATACAGCTCCCACCGGGAGATTATCTGTCAACCTATATCAACCAGCTCCGTTCCACCGGCATGGAGGTTACGGAGGATTATATCGCCTCTCTGGAGGCGCGCTACGGCTTTGACCAGCCGATGTACGTGCAGTACCTGCGCTGGATGGGGAACCTGCTGCAGGGGGACATGGGCTATTCCTTTGTCTACAAGCGCCCCGTCAACCTCTTGATTGCCTCGCGCCTTGCGGCGACGGTAATCCTTTCGGCTGTGAGTGTCATTATTATTTGGCTGCTCGCATTTCCCATGGGCTTTTATTCCGCCACACACAAATACAGCTTGGGTGACTATGCGTTTACCGGCATCAGTTTTTTCGGCATATCGGTTCCGGAATTTCTGTTGGCGATTATGATAATGTATGCGTATTTTTTGGCGACGCACAAATACGCCGGCGGCCTGTTCAGCGATGAGTTTGCGATGCAGGCATGGTCCATGGCGAAGTTCAAGGATATGCTCAGCCATGTCTGGATTCCGCTGTTGGTCATCGCGGTTACAGGCACGGCGGGTCTGTTCAAAACTTTCCGCGCGAACCTGATGGAGGAGCTCTCCAAGCCCTACGTCAAGACCGCGAAAGCCAAGGGCGTCAGCCATATGAGGCTTTTGATTAAATACCCCGTGCGCATCGCGCTGATTCCGTTTATTTCAACGGTCGGCTGGCTGCTGCCCGGACTCATCTCCGGCCAGACCATTCTGTCGCAGGTGCTAAACCGCTACTGATCAATGCGCTGCAGAACCAGGATATGTACCTCGCGGGATCGATCGTGTTTCTGATGGGCGCATTGGCGATGATAGGCACGCTGATTTCGGATATCCTATTGGCTGTGACGGATCCGCGCATCCGCAGCTCGATGTAAGGGGGGTGGACCGAATGCGGAGAGAATTCGATGAAGAGATGAAGGGTCTGCAAAAAGTCAGCCGCCGCGAGATGAAGCGCCGCAGGGCCGCCTATAAGACGCAGAGCGAGCGCAAGGTGGATGAGATTTACGTCGCCTCCCAGTTCAAGCTGACGGTCATGCGATTCAAGCGCAACCGCCTTGCAGTCGTAGGCTTCATCTTCCTGATCCTGATTTATCTGATGGCGATGTTTGCGGATTTCATTGCGCCGTACGGAAAGAACGAATACAATCCCAGCCTGACCAATATGGCGCCCAAGGGCATGCACTGGATCGATTCGGAGGGCAATTTTTCTTTCCGCCCCTTCGTGTACGAATTGGTGCCTTCCTACGACCCCGTCACCTTCCTGCCGATGTACGAGGAGAACCCCGAAAAGAAGGAGTACGTGAGCCTGTTTGTAAAGGGCACGCCTTATAAGCTCATGGGCCTGTTCGACTGCGACGTGCACCTGTTCGGCCTCCACAAGACGACCGATGAAGACGGCGGTGTCTACGGCATCTTCCTCTTTGGCACCGATCAGGCGGGGCGCGACCTGTTCTCCCGCACCATGTGCGGTGCGCAGATTTCCTGCACGGTCGGTTTGGTCGGCGTGATGCTGTCGTTCGTCTTGGGGTTGCTGCTGGGCGGTCTTTCGGGCTATCTCGGCGGCGTGACGGACGTCGTCATCCAGCGCATCATCGATTTTACCATCTCGCTTCCGACCATCCCGCTGTGGATGGCACTTGCGGCAGCGGTACCTTCCAACTGGCCCGTGACGCGCACCTACTTCTGTATCACGCTCATTCTCTCCCTGCTCGGTTGGCCCGGCCTTGCCCGCACGGTGCGCAGCAAATTCTTATCGCTGAAAAATGAGGATTTCGTGCGCGCGGCGCGCGTTTCCGGCGCGAGCAATTTCCGCATCATCTGGAAGCACATGGTGCCTATGTTTACCAGCCATTTGATAGCCTCCCTGTCGCTGTCTATCCCGGGCATGATCCTCGGCGAGACATCGCTGTCGTTCCTCGGACTCGGCTTGCGCGCGCCGGCGGTTTCGTGGGGTGTGCTTTTGGCGGATGGGCAGAAGTTCCGAAACGTTGCGCTGTATCCGTGGACGCTGATTCCCGGAGTTTTCGTCATCGTCACGGTCATGGCGTTCAATTTCGTCGGCGACGGACTCAGGGACGCGGCGGACCCGTACCTATAATCGCACAATCGCGGCCAATGCCGCAAAGATAAGGGGGAGGATGTTATATGATTCGGTTTGGTAAAGACTATCTCAGGGACCGCATTTATGCCTGCTGGCTCGGCAAGAACATCGGCGGCACGATCGGTACGCCGTATGAGGGCAAGCGCGAGGTGCAGGACGTAAAGGGATTCAATTCCAAACCCGGCGAGCCCCTGCCCAACGACGATTTGGATCTGCAGCTGGTATGGCTGCGCGCCGTGAACGAGCTCGGCGCGGACGCGATCAACAGCAAGATTTTGGGCGAATACTGGGTGTCGTGGATCACGCCGCACTGGAACGAATACGGCGTGTGCAAGGCGAACATGCGCGACGGCGTGCTGCCGCCCATGTCCGGCGAAATCAACAACGAGGAATGGAAGCACTCCAACGGCGCATGGATTCGCACCGAGATTTGGGCGAGCCTGTACCCCGGAATGCCGGAGAAGGCGATTCGCTTGGCATATGAGGATGCCAGTGTGGACCACGGCTTTGGCGAGGGCACCTATGCGGCGATCTTCGTGGCGGCGATGGAAAGCGCTGCGTACATCATTGACGATTTCAATGCGCTGCTTCAGATCGGGCTCAGCAAGATTCCTGAGAACTGCCGCGTCGCGCGCGCGGTTCGGCTGGTCATGAAGGCGCATGCGGAGGGCGTTTCGTG
Source organism: uncultured Oscillospiraceae bacterium (assembly GCA_964345325.1). Classification (GTDB taxonomy): domain Bacteria; phylum Bacillota; class Clostridia; order Christensenellales; family Aristaeellaceae; genus CAYFRC01. The sequence goes on along the minus strand of CAYFRC010000131.1, from coordinate 2,958 downwards.
GAAGGAGTGCCGCGAGATGGTCGTCGAGGACAGCCGCGACCTCGGCTGGTTCCAGGCGCCCGCGAACGTCGCGTTCTGCGTGCTGGGCATGCTCTATGCAAAGTGCGATTTCAAGCAGTCCATCCTCATCGCCGTAAACTGCGGCGACGATACCGACTGCACGGGTGCAACGGTCGGCGCGCTCTTGGGCATCATGGGCGGCATGGCGGTCATTCCCGAGGATTGGCGCGCCTATATCGGAGACGAGATCAAGTCCATCTGCATCACCAACGGACACGGACGGTTCCCGAAGACCTGCACGGAATTGACCGACTGCGTGATGAGCCTGTTGCCGAGCACTTTGCGCCCCAATAACGACGATGTGATGAACGGTACCGTGAAACTCGCCCTCGGCGATGTGAACGATTTTTCGTCCGTCAAACCGGAGGACTTTTACGGGCGCAAATTTGTGGAAACGCTTACATCGCGCAAGCAGTATTCCTACAGCATCGAGGGCATCTATGCGGATGTCATAATCAATTTCGACGACAAGCCCGCGGTCGAACCGAACGGCGCGGTTTGCGGCGAGGTTGTGATTCGCGCGCATACCATGCCGGAGCAGAAGCGCTATCGCCTCTCCTTCATGGCGCCCGAGGGCTGGAGCGTGGACTGCGCGAAAAACCTCTTCACGCCCGCGATGCACTCCACATTCACGCAGGCGGCGTCCGCGAGATTTACGATCCATGCAGGCGAAAAAGTCGAAGCGGCGAACCATTTGGTGTTGCAGGTGTTCTGTGCGGGACGCCCCACCCCGATTTTGGTTCCGATTCAAATCGCGGGCTGACGGATATATCGTTTGGCGTAACAAAAAAGAGCCTGAGCAGTCGGGCTCTTTTTGCATGGCGCGGGTTCATTCGTTCGAAAGCGATATGTCGGCGGATTTGCGTTTACGCTCCTTGAACAGCGCATCGTCGGAAGGGTTTGTACCGATGATTTTTCGATACAGGCGAGAGAAATAGGACAGGTTTTCGATGCCCACGGCGAGCGCGGCTTCGGTGACGTTCGCAAGGCCTGAAATCAAAAGCTTGCGCGCGTGGTCGCATTTTAGGGTGTTGATGTAGCGGATGGGCGAAAAGCCGGTATACCGCTTGAAGGTATGGCAAAAATAGTATTTGCTCATGCCTACGTTTCTGCACAGGGTGTCGATGGAGATCTTCTCCCGAAAGTGCGACTGGATGTAGGAGAGCGCCTGCAAAAGGCCTTCATATGCGGTGGCGGAGATATGGGATGCGGCGGATTCCTCCGCAGAGGCGCGGATTCTGTACAGCTCCGCAAACAGGTGGAGAACACAGCCCATAACCACGCTTTTGTAAAAGGGCTTTTCGGCTTCCATCTCCGCAATAATGGTTTGATACAGAAGGGCGAGGTCGCGCCTTGCGACGCGGGAGACGATGTTTTCCTCCGTCGGGAGACCGAACCGATGCAAAAGCTCCGGCTCGACGATCGTGCAATAATAGTCGCACCTGCCCGTCGTGGTCAGAGAATGCAGTGCGTTGGATTCGATCGCCAAAATGTCGCCTTCGGCAAAGGGGACTGTCTCCGCGTTCACGAGAAGCTGCCCACACCCCGATATAAAATACAGCAGTTCGATGCCCTTATGCCAGTTGGCGTACACGCTCGGGCGGGTCTCATCCATCGCGTCGCGGTGAAAAACAATGGGGAAAGACGGATCGTCGTATACCGGCGACTCGTATAGTGCGCGGCTTTTTCTCATAAGAAAGCCCTCCTTTAGGCGCATTCGAAAGCAAGAATGTGCTAATATTGGACAAAATAATGCCTTTTCATTATTCTGTATAAAGTATATAATAAAAATGTGGTTTTTTCTATACGTTTACCCGCAAATCAAAGAAATTAACACACGGAGAATGGAGAGGGCAACTTTGGCCGGTGGAAACACGCTTGTGAAAGACAAAAAGCTCGGCTTTTTTGCCAAAATGCGCGGCAACTGGGATCTTCTTTTCTTCTGCCTGCCGGGCATCATCATCACAACAATATACCACTACATCCCGATCTACGGCATCCAGATCGCCTTTCGTAACTACAAGGTGAAACGGGGCATTTGGGGCAGCGATTGGGTTGGGCTGGCGAACCTGGAGCGGTTTTTCCGCTCTGCGAACGCGTGGACGACCATCAGCAACACGCTGATTTTAAGCGTGTATAGCCTCGTTGCGTCGTTTCCCATGGCGGTGCTTTTGGCGCTGATGCTCAATGCGTTCCGGCACAAGAGATACCGCAAGCTGATTCAGGCGGTCACGTACGCGCCGCACTTCATCTCGACGGTTGTCATGTGCGGTATGCTGATTTTGTTCCTGTCGCCCAGGGTCGGCGTGGTCAACACCGTCATCCGCGCACTGGGGCAAGAGAGCATCAATTTCATGGGTAAGAGCTATATGTGGCGGCACATCTATGTGTGGTCTGGCGTATGGCAGGGCATGGGCTGGTCGTCCGTCATCTACTTCGCGGCGCTCTCGGGCGTAAGCCCCGAATTCCACGAAGCAGCGGTTGTGGACGGCGCGACAAAATTCCAACGGATACTCCACATAGACCTGCCGTTCCTGTTCCCGACTATGACGATGCTTTTGATTTTGAACTGCGGTTCTATCCTCTCTGTCGGCTTTGAAAAGGCGTACGCGCTGCAAAACGACCTAAACATCGGCGTGAGTGAAATCATCTCCACCTATGTGTACAAGGTCGGCCTTGTGAACCGCGACCTTTCCTTCTCGACGGCGATAGACCTGTTCAACGCGGTGGTCAACTCGATCCTTCTGCTCACGGTCAACGCGATCACCGGCCAACTCTCGGAATACAGTCTTTGGTAAGGGGGCGACAACATGGATAATCGCAAAATCGGACGAAGCAGGGGCGACGTCATTTTCGACGCAATTATATTTATCTTGCTCACGATCTTGTTTGTGGCTT
>CAYFRC010000130.1:0-5862 GCA_964345325.1 uncultured Oscillospiraceae bacterium | reverse complement strand
GGGAATCGCATAGACGGGCGGCTGCGGCCGCCCGGAGGAACGCCCCGCCGCATGGTGCTTCCACAACCGCTATCCGGCCGTCAGCGCACAAACTTCGGTGGGGGTCTGGGGGAGCGGTCGGCAGGGCCGACAGCCACCTGCTGCCGCGCATCCTATCGTCAGGCTATGCGCTATTCAAGACCCTCCCCCAGCGTGAGACGCAGCGGTGCGGAATCGCGCAGACCTTGGCCGCTTCAATTTATGGCGGCCAACGGTCGTCGATAGAACCGGCGGCAGCCAGTGGAGCCTACCCACAGTCGCCCTGCGGCGGCAGCAAGTGGGTGCAGGCTCAGCCTGCCCCAGCCAGACCGCGTCGGCAATGCCGACAGGAGTTTTCCGGGAACTCCCGGAAAACCGCAGAATTCGGGAGCTCCAATTTATGGCTCCCGAATTCGTCGCCAGGATGCGCGGCAGCCAGTGGATGCAGGCTCAGCCTGCCGGCAGCAAGTGGAACCGGGCACTGCCCGGGAGGAAAGTGAGGAAAACAGATGGAATTTCGAGTACAGGCAATCGATGAGGGCATCGTCCGGCTGAGGCGGTCGGAGACGTTCGCGCCCTCGATGCTGGAGAGGTACGGCGTGCTCCACGCCGAACCCGTGACGGACAACTCGGGCATTGAGGTCAGCGGCGGCGAAATCCGCCTGCCCAACGGGCGGGTTCTTCACCTGAAGGTGATGACCGACCCGGCCGACGCGCGCTGGCAGGAGCGCCTCGGCGCGCTCAAGGAGCACTTCAAGGACAGATGCGGCGGACAGCGCGTGATCGAGGGCGACCCGCGCGGCACCACCCGCAACAACGCCCCGGTCGAGCGCGGCGAGCATACCCCCTTCGGCTTTTCGCTGTCGCTGTCCGAAACCGAGCGCTTTTACGGCGAGGGCGAGGGCTGCCGCGAGGGACTGAACCTGCGCGGCCGGGTGTTCCAGAACTGGGCGTATTACCAGTTCGACGAGGCGCCCATCCCCTTCCTGATGAGCACGGAGGGCTGGGGAATCCTGATCAACAACGACTGGAAGCACTTTGTGGACGTGGGCGCGCGCGATAAGAATGAGCTGACCGTCGCGGGCGAGGACGGCGAGATGGACGTGTTTCTGCTCTGGGGCGGCGACATGCCCGGCGTGCTGACAAAGTACTGCCGCCTGACCGGCCACAACCTGCTCCTGCCCAAGTGGGCCTACGGCCTGACCTACATCGCGCCCATCTACGCCAACGAGTTCCAGGTCACGTCCGAGGCGCGCATGTTCCGCGACAAGCACATCCCCTGCGACCTGGTGTCGCTCGAGCCGGGCTGGATGACCAAGTTCTACGACCACGGCCTGGACAAGGAGTGGGAGGTCACCCGCTTCCACATGCCCAAGTGGCGCAGAAGCCCGCACCCCAACTCCTTCATCAGCGCGCTCAAGCGCTACGGCTTTCATACCGAGCTGTGGCTGTGCGTCGATCACGACCTGACCGCCGAGGAGGAGCGCATCGTGCGCGGCGAGGATTCCTGCGACCCGCCGGCCTGGTTCGACCACCTGAAGCCCTTCGTCGAGGACGGCGTGGAGGCGTTTAAGATCGACCCGTGCGAGCTGGTCTATGAGGTTCACCCGGACATGAACTACAAAAACGGGGCCTGCGACGAGCAGATGCACAACCTGAACCAGACCCTGATCGTCAAGCAGATGTACAAGGGCTACGCCGAGAAGACCCACCTGCGCCCGATGAACCACTACTGCGGCGGCTACACCGGCTTCCAGCGCTGGGGCGCGATGACCACCGGCGACAACGGCGGCCGTCAGGGCGCGCTGACCTGGATTCTCAGCCTGGCGATGTCCGGCGTGATGAACACCACCTGCGACATGGACGCGCACAGCCTGCAGACCATCCACTTCGGCATGCTGCTGCCCTGGAGCCACCTGAACAGCTGGTACGGCTTCACGCAGCCCTGGTGGGTGGGCGACGAGAACGAAAAGGCGTTCACCGAGTACGCGCGCCTGCGCTACCGCCTGCTGCCCTACATCTACTCCGCCGCCATCGAGGGGCACGAGGACGACCTGCCCATGCTCAGGCCCATGCCGCTGGCCTTCCCCGAGTGCGAGGCGCTCGCCGACTGTACCACCCAGTTCATGCTGGGCGACAGCCTGATGGTCACCTCCTTCACCGACAGGGTGACCTTCCCCGCGGGCGAGTGGGAGGACTGCTTTACCGGCGCGCGCCACACCGGCCCCTGCACGGTCGACTTCACCCCGGCCGAGGGCAAGGGCGGCGGCCTGTTCGTGCGGCGCGGCGCGATCATCCCCACCTGGAAGGATCGCGACTTCGTGGGCCAGTACGGCGACGAGGAGATCATACTGGACGTGTATCCCCGCGGCGAGACCCGGTACGTCTTCCGCGAGGACGACGGACTGAGCCTGGACTACGAGCAATCGACGAGCTGCCACACCGAGATCACCTGCCGCGCGTCGGCGCAGGAAACCCGCCTGATCATCGGCCGCCGCGAGGGCGAGTATCAGGGCAAGTGCGCACATCGCCTGTGGAAGGTGCGCATGCACGGCGCGACCAGCCCGGTCATCATCGAGGCGCTCGATCCTGCCGACCAGGCCGCGCTGGAATAACCCCGCCAATCATGAAAAAGAGCCGTCTGGCCATTTAAGCCGGGCGGCTCAGCTTGTTTGACAAAATCCTGACGGAACGCCGGCTTCATTTCTTATATTCCTGTGCTATCCTTGATCGGGGTGTGGCCAAGAGGGAATGCATGCCGTATCCCCGGCTGTCATCAGAAAGAAACGAGGTGTGTTTATGAACTATAACAGGAGGAGAGCGGAATGAAGCTTCAGAACGATAAAAGCGGACAGAAGAACACGACCACCGACACCTCTCTCGGCCTTGCCATCGGCCTGAGCCTCGGCCTCCTCTTCGGAATCGTGATGGACAACATCGGCCTTGGCATGATGATCGGCGTTGCCGCAGGCCTGTGCGGCGGCACGGCTGCCGATGCGCTGAGAGAAAAGAAGAAAGAAGAGACGAGCGACGCAGAGGGGGAGAGCGACGAAAAATAGCGGCGAACCTGCAAAAGAAGCCGTCCGCCGTCGTATTCGGCTGCGGTGCGAAGCCGTTTGAACAATCCTCGATTTCCGGCTGCGCATCCACATAACCATCATTTTCTCCGGCGATGGGCACCGAACTTCTGACAAGCTCGGCGTCTTTGGTTTCCTTCAGGCGCACGCTCGTTTCACCTCCTGCGACGCGATTTTTCCTGCTGTCGCGTTCTCTGCTGTCAATTATTCTACAGGGGTTTACGGTCGGTGTCAAGTGAAAATAACGCTTATTGTGATATTTTGTTATTGAAATTCACAACTTAATGTGATACAATGTCTGTGACACTCAGATGATTCAGGCAGGGAGAATCTGTCTTCAGGAGGTACAATGATGGCCATCACCAGATTTCCGGGTTTGCAGTCTGACCCGATAGAGCAGAAATTCACATATGCCTTTGGCGATGTGATCCGCAAATACCGTGCCCGCGCAAAATACAATCAGCGCGATCTCGCAGAGCGCATGGGGGTCAACCAGAACACCATCTGCAACTGGGAAACGGACAAGCGTCAGCCGGACGCTCAGACGCTGCGCAGGCTCTGCCTGCTTCTGGACATCCCGCTGTATGAATTCTTCGGCATCGAGGACAGGCACAGCAAACTGTCCGAGCGCGAGCAGCGCCTTCTGGATTTTTACCGTTCCCTGGACGCAAATGGGCAGGAGGATCTGGAGACTTTCGCGGAAGCCATGAGCGGCAATGTGCATAAACGCAGGCTCCGCGTGGCGCTGGAGCGGATGAACAGCGTGGCGGATCTAGGGCGCGCCGCGGCGGCCGGCGACGGTGTAGACTGGGAAGACCATCCAGAAAGCGAGTCGTGCATTCTGTATGACAGCAGCGCGGTTTCTGCCGCCGATGAAATCATTACGGTCTGCGGCCAGAGCATGGAGCCGCAGTTTCACAACGGCGACCGGGTGCTGGTGCAGTACTGCTCCGAGCTCAGCTATGGCGATATTGGCATTTTCTATGTCCCCGGCATGGGCGGCGTGATCAAGCAGGTGGCCCATGATCGCCTGCATTCCCTGAATCCGGACTTTGACGACATCTTCCCCTACGAAGACGGCGCGAAGATCATCGGGCGTGTATTGGGAAAGATCACTGCGGACATGATTCCCGACGCAGACGATCAGGCGCTGTATCTGGAAGCGCGAGAGGGCCGCTGATTCCGTAGTGGAGGTGTGAACATGAATGAAAGCAGATCATTGAGGGGCCAGCGGCCGCCGCACATGGAACGTATCTATGTAAAGGTCAACTCCGACTTTGACGCAACGGGCTATATGCAGCCGCGCTCCATTACCTGGGCGGACGGCAGAACCTTTATGATTGAAGCCGTAAAGGATTACCGTCCCGCGGCGTGCTACCGACAGGGCGCGGAGGGCTCCTGCTACACGGTGATGATCAAGGGACAGGAGCGTCATCTGTTCTTCGAATGGACAAGCTCGTCCTTCGCCAGCCGGGGCGCCCGCTGGTATGTGGAAGCAGCAACGGAGGCAAACTGATTAAGCAGAGGGGAGGTCGGCGTACATGGCGGAAAAGGTTCGACAGTATGTGGCCATCGACGCGAAGAGCTTTTACGCCAGCGTGGAATGCGCGGAGCGCCATCTCAATCCGCTGACCACCAATCTGGTCGTCGCTGACGAGAGCCGGACGGAAAAGACCATCTGCCTGGCGGTATCGCCTTCGCTGAAGGCCCACGGCATTCCCGGTCGGGCGCGTCTGTTCGAGGTAATCCAGCGCATGAAGCAGGTCAACCTGGAAAGGCTGAACGCCGGAATCCGTTCCGGAGCAATTCGGCGCGACCCGGAAACCCGAAAATACCAGTTTTCCGCATCCTCCTTCGACGCGGAAGCCATAGAAAAAGACCCGGCGCTGGAGATTTCCTACATCGTCGCGCCGCCGCGGATGCGCCTGTACGAGGAATACAGCAGCCGGATCTACGCCACCTATCTGAAATACGTCTCGTCGGAAGACATTATCGTCTATTCCATCGACGAGGTTTTTATCGATGTGACGGATTATCTGCGCACCTATGGCATGACGGCCCACGAGTTGACCATGACGATGGTGCGGGACGTACTATATAATACCGGCATCACGGCGACGGCGGGCATCGGGACAAATCTCTTCCTCGCCAAGGTCGCCAGGGATATCGAAGCCAAGAAGTCCAAGCCCGACAAAGACGGCGTTCGCATCGCAGCTCTCGATGAGATGTCCTTCCGGGAAAAGCTCTGGACGCACCAACCGCTGACGGATTTCTGGCGCATCGGCAGAGGAATTTCAAAAAAACTTGAAGCGCTGCAGCTTTTTACCCTGGGCGACGTCGCGCGGGCTTCCCTCGATCCCTTCAGCGAAGACAAGCTCTATAAAACGTTCGGCGTCAACGCAGAGTTGCTCATCGACCACGCGTGGGGCTGGGAACCGGTGACGGTGGAGGACATCAGGCAATAAGGATCTGCTGATTCGCCGCGTGAACGTCACAGCCTGCCATCTGGTTTTGGAGACGGAAATCCCGGAGGATAAGCCTGAACAGCTGGATATGTTCACGAATTACGAAGCGCTCGAACGAGAGAAAAAGATACGGCAGCTCGCCGAGGAAAAGGAACGCAGACTGCAGAACGTCACCCTCGCCATCCATGACAGTTATGGAAAAAACGCCATGCTCAAGGGCATGAACCTGATGGAGGGCGGCACCACCATCGACAACCGGAGAACGCATTCTTCTGGGAAGCGACGGGCTGCACAGGGGAGAG
>CAYFRC010000129.1:0-5868 GCA_964345325.1 uncultured Oscillospiraceae bacterium | reverse complement strand
GCGCATAGTTTTGGAAAACTAAGCCGATGCCGCGATTTTCCGCTGGCACATCAGGTGTTGGCGGAGCAGGGCATAGAGGCCAGGCCCTTGAGCGGCAGGTAGTAGTTCATCATGGAGAATATGCCCTTTTTCATCTCGCCGCCGTACCACGTGTTCAGGATGACCTGCTCGCGGGAAGTGAGGTTGAAGGCGGCTACCGTCTCGGAGTTGAGGCCGAGTTCCTTATAGCAGGAGGCGCGCGCCTTGGAGGCGTTGTAGACGACGAAGTCCGGCTCGAAGGTTTCAAGTTCCTCTTCGGTGGGGCGGATGAACATGTTCTTCACGAAGTGCGCCTGCCAGGCGACTTCCATGATGAAACGGATGGACATGCGGGTGTCCTTGTTCGCGCCGCAGAAGGCATCCACCACGAACAGGCGCTTTCCGGACAGCTGTGTCTGCGCGATGTTCTTCAACGCCGACCATGCGGTCTCGGTCATAGGCTTGTTGTCGTTTTTGTACTCGGGCGTCGTCCACCAAACGGTGTCCTTGGAGGTCTCGTCCATGACGATGTACTTGTCCTTGGGGGAACGGCCGGTGTAGATGCCCGTCATGACGTTGATGGCACCCAGCTCGGTCTCCTGACCGACTTCATAGCCCTTCAGACCTTCCTTGGTCTCTTCCTCGAAGAGAACCTCAAAAGACGGGTTGCGGACGATCTCCGTCACGTCGTTGATTCCGTATTTCTTCAGATCGATGTTTGCCATATGACACATACCTCTCCTTTATAAAATGCTGTGCACGGCGAATTCCGAACAATTTGATTATATCAAATAGGCTCGTATTGTCAACGAATACCGCGCACAATACAGATTAATTTTTAGCACACCGCCCGATCACGCCTTTTCCTTTCGCTGCATCAGCACCGCGAAGATGACGATTGCGCCCTTGAACGCCTCGCGCAAGAACGCGGGCACACCGATGAGGTTCAACAGGTTGTTCATCACGGCGATGATGAGCATTCCGAGCACCGTTCCTATGATCGAGCCCCTGCCGCCCGCCATGCTCGTGCCGCCCACGATGACCGCGGCGATCGCGTCCAACTCATAGCCGCTGCCGGCGTTTGCATAGTCCATGGAGCCGATGCGCGCCACCTGAATCACCGAGGACAGCGCGACGATAAAGCCCATGAGCGCATATACGCGCCGCTTCACCCTGTCCACGTCGATGCCCGAAAGGCGCGTCGTGCGCTCGTTGGAGCCGACCGCGTAGACATGTCTTCCGAACGCCGTATACCTTGTAATGATATACAGAACCACCGTGAGCAGCAGCCAATAGAGAATCGGCAATAATATCTGGTCGCCGATCTTGAAGCGCGCGATGTTCAGAAACTCCCTGGGAACCTTGGGCGATGCATTCTGCGTAAAGTGCTGCGTGACCGAGCGGATGATCTTCATCGCGCCCAGTGTGGCGATAAAGGGCGGCACGCGCCCCTTGGTGATGACGACGCCGTTGATTTCGCCCAGCAGCGCGCCGAACAGAAGCGCGATCAGAACCGCTGCGATATACATCGGCACGCCGCCAAAGCCGTTTGCGGCGAACCAGCCGCCCGAATCGATCAGCGTCATGACGAGCGCACCCACGCCAACCAGCGTCGAACCGACCGCGAGGTCGATACCGCCGGAGATGATGACGAGCGTCATGCCCAGCGCGATCATGCCGACGTTGGAGTTGTTGCGCAGGATGTTGATCCAGTTCTGCGTCCATTTGGACAGCCACTCGCCGAAGGACGCAAACTCAAACCCCAGCGCGACCGTCTGCAAGGCGATCATCACGATCAGCGCTATCGCCGTCGAAAACAAAGGGTTGTTCTTCCAGTTGCGTTGGAACCAGTTTTCCCTCTTGGAAATGTCTTTCGCCATGGGTCTTCTCTCCTTTAATTTCCGCCGGTCGCCAAGAGCATGATGCCCCGCTCGGTCATTTCCTTGTTTGTGAGCTCTCCGCGCACCTCTCCGTGATACATGACATATGCCCTGTCGCAAAGGCGCATGATCTCCTGCACCTCGCTGGACAGCACAACCACCGCAACGCCTTCTTTGGCGAGCGCGTGGATGATATCATAAATCTCTTCCTTTGCGCCCACGTCTACGCCCTGCGTCGGGTTGTCGAAAATCAGGATGCCGGGCTCGGCGAGCAGCCATTTCGAAAGCACCACTTTTTGCTGGTTGCCGCCGGAAAGGCTCCCAATCAGGTCGTAGGGCGATTCCAGCTTGATGTGCAGGAGCTGCGCCTGCTCGTCAAATCGCGCCCGTTCCTCCCGTTCGCTGATGAAGCCGTTCTTTGTCAGGCGCTCCATGGTCGCCAGCGATGCGTTTTCGATGATGGACATATCCTTTACGATGCCGTTCTCCTTGCGGTTGCGCGGCACGTAGCCGATCCCCAAGGCGACCGCCTGTTTCGCACTGGAAATCTTCACGGGGATCTCGTTTACGAGGATTTCGCCCTCATACGCGCCCATCACGCCGAACACCGTGCGGAAAATTTCGCTGCGCCCGTCGCCCAAAAGCCCCGTAAACCCCAGCACCTCCCCCGCGCGCACGGAGAAGGAGATGTTTCGGAAATAGGGCTCCAGCGTGAGTTGCTTTACGCGAAGGCGCACCTCGCCGAACGACCTTTGCATGTCCGGCGCGGACGAGCGCACCTCGTGGCCCACCATGTACGCCGCAAGTTCGTTCGTCGTGACGGCAGACACGTCGCCTTCCGCAACCGTCACGCCGTCGCGCAGCACGACATAGCGGTCGCACACCTCCAAAACCTCGGGCAGCTTGTGTGAAATAAACACGATGCCGACGCCCTTGTCGCGCACGTTGCGCATCATTTCGAACACGCGCTCGATCTCCGTGGGCGTGAGGGAGGTGGTCGGCTCGTCCATGATGATGATGCTCGCGTTCATGATGAGCGCGCGCGCGATCTCGACAATCTGCTTGTACGATGCATCCAAATCCCGTACCATCGCGCGGGGGTCGAGCTCGATACCGATGCTTTCAAATACCGTCCTGCAATTTTGGCACATCGCGTCCCTGTCCAACACGGAAAAGGGGCCGCACTTTTTGAACAACTCGCGCCCGATATACATGTTTTCGTATACGGCGAGGTCGTTCACCAAATTCAATTCCTGATGGATGAAGGCGATGCCCGCGTCCAACGATTCCGCAGGCGTCGAAAAGGATACCTTTTTGCCGTCCAAGAGAATCTCGCCCGCATCCTGCTTTAGGACGCCGCCCAATATATTCATGAGCGTCGATTTGCCCGCGCCGTTTTCGCCCAGCAGCGCGCAGATTTCGCCGCCCGCCACGGAAAACGAAACGTCCGTCAGCACGCGGTTCGCGGAAAAGCTTTTGTCGATGCCCCGCATCTCCACTTTCATATCAAAATCACATCCATGCGAAAAAGGGACGGCATAAAGCCGCCCCCTTTACGGAAAATCCGATTAGTACGGCGTGTTGTCGTCGAAGAATTCGGCAACATTGTCCTTGTCCACGATGGTGGTGGGGATAATCTTGACCGTTTCGACTTCCTGGCCTTCGAGGAGCGCCAGCGCGGTATCCACGGCATCCTTCACCATTGCGGGGGAATACAGCGCGGACTGCACCCAGATGTCGGCATAGCCTTCCATCATGTGGAAGTACTCTTGGCATCCGCCGCCGCCGGTGACGACCTTGATGTCGGTGCGTCCCGCTTCATCGATCGCCTGCAGAACGCCGATGGAGGTCTCGTCGTCCATGGAGTAGACGGCATCGATCTCGGCATTGGCGGTCAAAATGTCGGTCATGTCGGCAAGTCCGTCCTCGCGGGTGAACTTGGTGGCATAGGTGCCGATGACTTCAATATCCGGATAGTTCGCCGCGACGGTGTCCATGAAGCCCTTCTTGCGCAGTTCCGCGACGGAGCCGGAGGTCGGCACGTCCAGCACGACGACCTTGCCCTTGCCACCGAGCTTTTCGGCGATATAGTGCGCGCCCTCAACACCCATGCTCTCGTTGTCGCCGGAGACGCGGTACACGCCTTCCGCATTGATGACGATGTCGAAGTTCACGACGTAAATGCCTGCATCGATCGTGTCCTGAATCGGCACTTCCATGCCTTCCCACTGCGGGAACGCGACGATCGCCTGCGCGCCCCACGCCTTCAGGTCGTCGAGCTGCGTGGTCATTTCATCGGCGTTGTTGGACGTGTAGAGCTTGTACTCGACCTTGTCCGCAAGCTCCTTGCAGCGAAGCTCGCTGTTGTACGCGACGGCCGCAACCCAGCCATGCGTGACGGCGGGCGCCAAAATGCCGATCTTGTACTTCGGGGCGGCTTCCGCGCCGACAAAGGAGAATGCGCTCACGACGAGCATCAGAACCAGGGCGATACTCAGGATCCTCTTCATAAAAACCATTTCCTCCTTCCATTTCATCCGAATTTGGATGTATTTTTATTATAGCATATTTTGGGATGGATTGCAACTGCCTTTCTCCGCGTTTTCGGGGGTTGGCATTATGAAAATTTCCGTTATACGCGCTCCCAAAGATAACAAAAAACTGTAATTACCCCCTTGCGTTTCGGGCGGTTCCGTCGTATAGTATACGAAAGAGGTGTTTTGGATGACGGAAAGGTTGTATTATGATGACTCCTATCTGACGGAGTTTACCGCGACGGTGCTCGAGGTGCGCGAAAATCGGGTGCGTCTGGATCGCTCCGCATTTTATCCTACCTCGGGCGGGCAGCCCTTTGACACGGGGAAGATCGCCTCTGCCAACGTAGTGGATGTTTCCGTCGACGCGGAGGGCGAAGTGTGGCACACGGTTGAAGGTTCCCTCACGGAGGGCGAAACCGTCTCCTGCGCGATCGACTGGGACCGGCGCTTCGACCACATGCAGCAGCATGCGGGGGAGCATATGCTCGCAAGCGAAATCTATCGCCAGCTCGGCGGCAGGACGATAGGCCTGCACCTCGGGCAGGACGTTTCGACGATCGACGTAGAGCTTCCGGACGGCGCAATGCGCATATCGCGCGAAGAAATCGAAAAGATCGAAGACGCCGTGAACGCGGAAATTCAAAAAGACGTGCCGATTCGGTGCTGGTTTCCGTCGGATGCGGAGCTTTCCGCGCTTCCGCTGCGCAAGGCGCCCGCCGTCAAAGAGAAAATCCGCATCGTCGCGATCGGGCAGCGCGAGATGGTCGCCTGCGGCGGCACGCACCCATCCTCCTCTGGGCAGATCGGGCTGCTGAAAATCGTCTCCGCCGCGCCCGCGCGCGGCAAGATGCGCGTTTCCTTTGTGAGCGGCAAACGGGCGTTTCTCGATTACCGCAAGGCGACGAACGCTGCGGACGACGCTGCGCTCCTGTTTTCGACGGCGAGGGACAACCTCGTCTCCTCCGTCTCCCGCGCGCTCGAGCGGGCGAAGGACGCGGAACGCGCGGCAAATAAGGCGCAGGCGGCATACGCCTGTCTCCTTGCGGACACATTGCTTGAAAAAGGCGAAACGATCGTCAAGGTAACGGATGCGGATATTGCGCCGGGCGCATTGTACGACATGGCGAAGTATATCACCGAGTGCGGCGCGCACGCGCTGCTCGCGGCGAAAAACGGCGAAGGGATGCTCCTTCTCTTCGCGCGCCCCGCATCTTCTTCCGCAAAGATGGGAAAGCTGCTCTCCGAGTGCTGCAGGGCGCACGGCGGCAAGGGCGGCGGCAAAGACGACATCGCCCAGGGTGCAGCGCCCGACGCATCGCCGATCGAGGACGCATACAAAATCCTGCGCACAGAATTGGAGGAAAAAGCATGAACCCCATTCAAAAGATGTTTGATATCTCCGCGCTGCTCCCCTCTACCGGCGCGCTCGGCGA
>CAYFRC010000128.1:3770-5930 GCA_964345325.1 uncultured Oscillospiraceae bacterium | reverse complement strand
GGCGAAGGTGCTGGATCGTGCGCAGGTATTCGAGCGAGTGCCGCTTTTTCTGCAGGGGGTAGTCCGGCGGGCATTCGCCCAAAACGCGGAGCTCTTCGCACTTCATCTCGAACGGCTGCTGCATGTCGGGCGTGGGGACGATCGTGCCGACGGCCTCGATCGCCGCGCCTACGCCGATGGTGCGCAGGATATCGGCGAAGTTGTCCATGCGGTTCTCCTCCAGCACGATCTGCAGGTTCTTGAAGTAGCTGCCGTCGTTCAGCACGATGAACGCAAAGGTTTTCGATTCGCGTTTTGTGCGCACCCAGCCCGTCACGCGGACATGGGGCAATTCGGCTGTCGGAACGCGTTCAAACAGCTCTCTGACGAGGAAATCCGCCATGGTACACAACTCCTTTTAAGACTTTATATTCATGTATCATACCGAAGGGTAGGCGCGGTCGCAAGCGCGGTTCTGTAAATTCCGAACGGATGCGACAGAATCTGCCCGATGGGGGCAAAAAAGCGCTCCGATCGGGAACGCAAAAACCATGGGGTACGGCGCAGTCGTCATTTCATCTGGTCCGGCTGGACGATCGCGCTTTGGATGACGGTTTTGATGGTTTCAAACGTCGCGGGGATATCGCCCTTGACCCACGCAAAGAGCGTGCTGATCAGCGCCACGGTGATCAGTATGATGACAAAGCTCGCCACGGAGCCGAAAAAATCGAACACGCCGGAGAGCGCCCGCAGCCACGCGCGCCGCTGCGCTGCCTCCCTCTTGGTTATATACTTGGCCATACTATCATCTCCGAATATTCGACGAAGCAAAATGCGCTTCGGTTGCACCTTTTGAGAAGATATTTCGGTTGTATTGCGGCGAAAAATCCTGTATAATAGAAACGGGGTGAAGTGATATGCGAAATGAAACGGTTTTTGAGCCCACGGTGGAGCATTATGTCAACCGGGAGCTGAGCTGGCTGGAATTTAACAGCAGGGTGCTCGCGGAGGCGTCGTCCCTGGCGCATCCGTTGTTTGAAAGGCTGAAGTTCCTTTCCATCGTATCGAGCAATCTGGACGAATTTTTTATGATCCGCGTCGCGTCCCTATGGGATCAGATCGACGCCGGATACAATAAGACCGACCCCGCCGGCATGACGCCCGTGCAGCAGATCGCGGCGATCACGGCGCGGGTGCGCGTCATGCTGCGGAAGATGTACGAGGTGTTCCGCAAGGAGATCCTCCCGTGGTTCGCGGAAAACGGGATCCGCGTCGCGGACGAAAAGAGCCTCACCAAGGAGCAGGCCGCGTTTTTGGACGAATATTTTGAAAAGCAGGTCTATCCCGTTTTGACGCCCATGGCGGTCGATTCGACAAGGCCGTTTCCCCTCATTTTGAATCGATCCCTCAATCTGGGGGTACTGATCGAGGAAAAGGGCGAGGCGGAGCCGTCTTTTGCGACGGTGCAGGTGCCCAGCGGCCTTCCGCGCGTGGTCTGGCTGCCCGAAACGAACGGGAAAAAGTTTATGCTGCTCGAACAGGTGATATCGCGCAACATCGGACGGCTGTTTGTGGGGCGCAAAATGCTGTGCTGCCACGCCTACAGGATCACGCGGAACGCGGACCTCACGCTCGACGAGGAGGGCGCAGAAGACCTTCTGAGCGAGATCGAGCGCCAGCTCAAGCAGCGGCGCTGGGGCGCGTCCGTGCGGCTGGAGATCGACCACCGCGCGGATTCGCGGCTCGTAAACCTGCTGGAGACGGCGCTGGAACTCGAGGGCGGGGACGCATACCCCATCCACGGGCCGATCAATTTGGATTTTTTGACGAAAAACCTCTATTCGCTGGAGGGATACGACCACCTGAAGGACAAGCCCTATGTGCCGAGACAGCTTCCGCTCGAGGAGGGCGAAAGCGTGTTCGGGCGCATCCGCAAGGGCGACATCCTGCTGTACCACCCCTACGACAGCTTTGATTTCACGGTGCGGCTTGTGCAGCAGGCGGCGCGGGACAAAAACGTGCTCGCGATCAAGCAGACGCTGTATCGCGTGAGCGGCGATTCCCCGATCATCGCCGCGCTCGCGGAGGCGGCGGACGCGGGCAAGCAGGTGACGGTGCTTCTGGAACTCAAGGCGCGCTTCGACGAGGAGAACAACATCCGGTGGGCCCGCGAACTCGAGC
>CAYFRC010000128.1:0-3760 GCA_964345325.1 uncultured Oscillospiraceae bacterium | reverse complement strand
CTGGGGCAGGCGGCTCGAGCGCGCGGGCGCGCACGTCATCTACGGCATGGCGGGGCTGAAGACCCACTCGAAGATTACCTTGATCGTGCGCAAGGAAGATGCGGGTATCCGCCGATACGTGCATTTGGGCACTGGCAATTACAACGACGTGACCGCGAGAATCTATACCGATCACGGGCTGTTTACCTGTAACGACGAAATCGGCGAGGACGCGACGAACTTTTTCAACATGCTCACGGGCCTGTCGGAGCTTCCCGAGATGAGCCACCTCGTCTCCGCACCGCGCGACCTGAGAAACCGCTTTATGGAGCTCATCGAGCGGGAGACGCAAAACGCGGAGAAGGGCGAAAAGGCGGAGATCTTCGCCAAGATGAATTCGCTCGTGGACCCGGACATCATCGCGGCGCTGTACAGGGCATCGCGGGCGGGCGTCAGGATTCGGCTCATCGTGCGTGGGATCTGCTGCCTGCGGCCGAACATGCAGGGCGTCAGCGACAACATCCGCGTGCGCTCGATCGTCGGGCGGTATCTTGAGCACAGCCGCATTTTCCTGTTCCACAACGGCGGGAAGCCGGAGACCTATCTTTCGAGCGCGGACTGGATGCCGCGAAACCTCGACCGCCGCGTGGAGCTGCTTTTCCCCGTGCTTTCGGAAGAGCTTTCGCGTCGGCTCAGGGATTTGTTGCTTTTGCAGTGGAGCGACAATACGCAATCGAGCGAAATGCGGCAGGACGGCGGCTATGTCCGCCTGACGGCAGGCGATGGCGAGCAAATCAATTCGCAGGAAGCGCTCATGCACATGTACGGGAAAAACGGAGGCTGACCGATGCTGCACGACGGCAATACGCTTGCGACCATGCTCTTGATGAGCCAGATGATTGCGGGCAAGGAGGAACTGGTTCTGCCGCTCAACGCGAAGGAATACTGTGCGCTGCGCGAGCGCGTGAAAAACGCGGGGCTTTCAATGGGCGACCTCCTTTCCATGGACATGAGCGCGTTTCAGATGCGGCTCGGCATGGAGGAGGGGGATGCCTTCCGCGCGTGCGTGCTTTTGGGGCGGACGCTTCCCCTTTCCATGGCGATGGAAAAATTCTACGCCAACGGCATCGACGTAATGACGATAGACGGCGCGGCATATCCCGCACGCCTTTCCGAGCGACTCGGCCAAAAGGCGCCGCCCATGCTCTATTTTGCGGGCAACGCGGAGATTTTGCGGGACGATGCCATCGGCATCGTGGGGGGCAAGCCGCTCAAGGGCGATTGCGAGGAGCGCGTGCGCGCGCTCGTTCGCGATGTAGCGGGCACGGGCTGCGCGATCGTCTCCGAGGGCTCGACGGACGTCGCCCGCGCGGTGCTCGATGAGGCGCAGCGGTGCGGGGCGCGCGTGATATTGTGCGCCGCGACCGCACTTTCGAAATGCGCGTCCGTATCCGTCGCGGCGGGGGTGATTCGCGAGGGGCGCGCGCTCGCGCTCAGCATGATGCATCCGGATGCCGTGTATACCGCATCCCACGCGCGAAAGCGGAACAAGTTGATCTACGGCCTGTCGCAGGCGGTGTTCGTGTTTTCCGCAGACGACGGAAGGGGCGCGACCTTTGAAGGCGCGGCGGAGTCCCTCAGAAACGGCTTTTGTAAGCACGTCTACGCATGGGATACGAAATTGTACCCTGGAAACGCGCGGCTGATTTCCGTGGGCGCGAAGCGATACGGCGCGGGCGAAGTGGAGTTTTCGGACATCAGGCACCACTGGGCGGCGAGCTACGCGCAACAGATGAGCCTGTTCGGGAACGCGGAATGAGGGAAAATGCGGCTACTATTCACCTTCTATGGCAAGGCGAGGAGTCATCTGCAATTAGATAATCGATTCAGGAATATGAAGGAGGGATATAATGAAAAAAGAGCCTGATAACGCACAACTGCTGTTTTCGACAAATACATATTCAGGCTTATATATTGCAAAGCAGTATTATGAGGACAAGCATTATCTGTGGTTTGCGCCGCTTTTTCATGACCCACAGCAACCCAAGACTTCTGATCCTCTGTGCAGATGTCAGATGTTGCTGAGTACCGTAGCTACAAATGATACCCACGACGAATTTCTTGCAAAAATACGTCAAGGAATGGAGGTGGGAGTACAAACAAAGCTCAAAGCGTCAGTTATTACCGAGGAGGAGTCTCTGGAAATAAGAGCAATTATCGATAATTCGAGAAAAGAGACAGGAATAAGAGAGTGGTGTATGCCAGTTGTTGTTGTTACAACATGGAGTAAGGTAAAGCAATATAGGGTTGAGCTTGAATCTAATAAAAAGGCATCGAGTAGCTCTATGGAATTACTTTGCGAGAATGTTCCGCGTTCGGTATTTGATGTCATTATTCTTGAAGATATCATGAATCAATATAATCCATTTAAAAGGGGGGGAGTATAATGTCAAGAATAAAGAAGACTCATATACATAAAAAAAGTCGTTTGAATCCCGCAGTGAATATAGAGCCAATGTCCGAATATAAGAATTCTCTGCAGAATTTATCGTATAAGCAATTATTGCGTATATATTCTTCTGTAAGTGCAAAGTCAGATGCGGAAAAAGAAGCATCAAAGAGATTTTATATAAATCTGACACCGCCAGAATATACTGTAGCGAAATCGATTAGAGAAGAAACGAATCCTGAAACCAAGAAAAGGAAAATGAAGAGTTTAGCAGAACAATTATATGAAAAGAACCGTACAGAGACTCTTGGCGTTGATATTAGTGCATTAATAAAGGAGGCAAAAGGAAACAATTTGTTATAATTAAAGGAATAGAATCCATCTGGCACAACTAGTACTTGATTTTACCTATGCATGCTACCTACACAACCGCACGCTATCCCATGGTATTATGTGATTGTGAAATCAACTCCGATTGAGCTAGAATTGAACTGAATAAACACGAAGCGCGCTGTAAAATTGCGTGCATACGGTTTACGCGGCGCGGGTTTTTCTGTATAATACAATGAAAATGAATGATTTGGAGGAATTTGAATATGGCACGCGGTGGATTTCCCGGAATGATGGGCGGCGGCAATATGCAGCAATTGGCAAGGCAGGCGCAGAAGCTGCAGCAGAAGATGGCGGAAATGCAGGAAGAACTGGACGCGCGCGAGTTTGAGGCATCCTCCGGCGGCGGCATGGTAGCGGCGCGGGTAAACGGCAAGAAGGAAGTGCTCGGAATCTCGATCAAGCCCGAGGCGGTCGATCCCGACGACATGGAAATGCTCGAGGATATGGTGCTCGCGGCGGTGAACGAGGCGCTCAAGCAGGCGGGGGAGACCGTCGAGCGCGAAATGGGCAAACTCGCCGGCGGCATGAACCTGCCGGGGCTCTTCTGATATGCAGCAGGAGATCGATCCGATCCGAACGCTGGTGAACGAACTGTCCAAGCTCCCCGGGGTCGGGCGCAAGACGGCGCAGCGGCTGGCGTATCACATCATCGCCATGCCCGAAGACAGGGTGCGCAGCCTCGCCGTGGCGATCTTCAACGGCAAAAAGCAGACGCATTTTTGCGGCATCTGCGGAAACTATACCGATACGGAGCCGTGCTGCATGTGTACGGACGGTACGCGCGATAAGGGTATACTGTGCGTCGTGCGCGACCCGCGCGACGTGTCCGCGATAGAGCGCATGCGCGACTACAACGGGCTGTACCACGTGCTGCACGGGGTCATCTCCCCGATGGAGGGCATAGGACCCGACGACATCCGCATCAAGGAACTTTTGTCG
>CAYFRC010000127.1:0-5943 GCA_964345325.1 uncultured Oscillospiraceae bacterium | reverse complement strand
CGCGCGCATGCAGTCCATCCTCTATGGCGCATGGGTGGAGGAGGAGGCCGTCTCTTCCGAGATTCGGCGCGTGTTTGAGGGAGAAGGCTATCTCATCGACCCGCATACGGCGGTTGCGTTTTGCGGGCACCGAAGGTATGCGGAAAAGACGGGCGAAAATTGGCAGACGATCATCGCCTCCACCGCAAGCCCGTACAAATTCGGGAAGACCATGGCGGCCGCACTGGGGCTCGATGCGGGGGACGACTTCGCCTGCTGCGAGGCAGTCGCGAAAGCGGCGGGGGAGAGCGTGCCCCAAGCGATACGCCTTCTTCCGCACAAAGAAATTCTGCACACCCTCGTATGTGAAAAAGAAAAAATGGAACGGGCACTGCTGTCTGTGCTCTGAGAAAGGATGACTGCTATCATGAAGAAGTTGCCGGTCGCGGTACAGTTGTATTCGGTTCACAAATCGCTCGCAAAGGACATGGAGGGCACGATCCGCGCCGTCGCGGAGATCGGCTACAAGGGCGTAGAGTTCTATTCGGGCGTGGAGAAGGATGCGCCGAGGATTCGCAAGATTCTGAAGGAGACGGGGCTTCGCGTCGTCGGCTGGCACAGCGCGTGGGATGACCTGACGCAGGAGCATATCGACGATACGGTGCGCTTTCACAAGGAAATCGGCAACGACTGCATCGTCGTTCCGGGGCTTCCCGCGGAGATGACGGCGGACGCTGCGGCGTGGTCGCGCACGGCGGCGCTGTTTTCCGCAGCGCAAAAGGCGCTCACGGCGAACGGCCTGCACATGGGCTACCACAATCACAACACGGAGTTCACGCCGATTAGCGGCGAGGATACGCCGTGGGACATCATCGCCAAGCGCACGCCGCCGGAATTCATCCTCCAGCTCGACAACGGGAACGCGATGTCGGGCGGTGCGGATCCCTTGAAGTATCTGAAAAAATACCCGGGCCGCGCGCGCACGATCCACCTGAAACCGTATTCCTTTACGACGAAGTTCGACACCATGATCGGCGAGGACGACGTACAGTGGATCGAGACGTTCGAGGAGATCGAGCGGCAGAACGCGACAAGGTGGTATATCATGGAGTACGAGTCCGAGGCGCTGTACCCGAGCGATATCGAGGGCATTCGCGTCTGCTTTGAAAAGCTCAAGGCATTCGGGCTGTAAGGGAAAAGCATTATAAAGGCGGCGAAAAGCCGCCTTTTATACTATGGAGGGATGCGAATGCGCGTGATTTCCTGCAACACGGCGGTCTTGGGCGCGGGCTGCGCGGGGCTCAACGCCGCGGACGAGCTGAAAAAGGCGGGCGTGGACGTCATGCTCTTCTGCGACGGGCTGCGAAACGGCACGAGCTTCAATGCGGGCAGCGACAAGCAGACCTACTATCGGCTTGGGCTGGACGATTCCACGGACGGCATGGCGCGGGTGCTATACCATGGCGGAGCGACGCACGGCGACCACGCAAAGGTCATGGCGGCTCTTTCGGCGCGGTGCTTTTATAAGCTTGTGCAGCTGGGCGTGCCGTTTCCGCACAACAAGTGGGGCGAATACGTCGGCTACCGAACCGACCACGACGAATCCTTTCGCGCGACGTCCTGCGGCCCGCTCACGAGCAGGGACATGGGGGAGGCGCTTTTGAAGAGCGTCCTGGAGCGCAAAATCCCCGTCGTGGAGGGCGTTTTGCCCGTCGCGCTGTTGGACGGCGGGCTGATGCTCGCAAATGATGCGGGGGAAATACTCCTCGTCAACGCCGTAAACATAGTCATAGCGACGGGAAGCCCCGCGCTGATCTACGGAAATACCGTCTACCCCGCGCGACAGCTCGGCGCGACGGGCATCGCCCTCAGAAAGGGCGCGCGGGCAAGCAACCTCTGCTACTGGCAGTACGGGCTCGCATCCACCGCCGTGCGCTGGAACGTGTCGGGCAGCTATCAGCAGGCGATTCCGGACTATGTGGACGAAGACGGGGCGCGGATTCTCCCCGAGGAGGACAGGCTCGAACATGTGTTCCTCAAGGGCTATCAGTGGCCGTTCGACGCACGCAAGAAAAACGGTTCCTCGCGGGTAGACCTCGCGGTGCGCGAGGCGACGCAAAGGGGCAAGCGCGTGTTTTTGGAGTACAGGCGGGTCGACGCTTCCGTTCCCGAGCGGATTTCGGGCGAAGCGAAGGCATATCTCGAAAACTGCGGGGCGACGGGCACTTCCGCAATCGAAAGGCTGCGCGCGATCAACGAGAGCGCGTACCGCTTCTACCGCGACAGGGGGATCGACCTCGCCAAGGAGCCGCTGGAAATCGCGCTGTGCGCCCAGCACTGCAACGGCGGGCTGCGCGTGGACGAGTGGTGGAGAACGGACATCCCGAATGTATATGCCTGCGGCGAGGCGGCGGGCGCGTTCGGCGTCACGCGCCCAGGCGGCAGCGCACTCAACGAGACACAGGTCGCATCCCTCCGCGCAGCGCAGCACATCTCTGCGCACGCGGGCAGGGTGGTTCCGCCCTGTGAGCAAGAGTTTTTGGACAAAAACGCGGCTGCGATCCGCGAAGAGCAATCGTGGCTCGCGCACGCGAAAGAGGGCGGCGGCAGCGAAGATTGGGACGCCGCGCAGCTCATGCGCGAGGCGCAGCGGGAGATGGACTCCGCTGCGGGCGCGGTGCGGGACATAGGCGGCATGGAAATCGCCTTGCAGCATACGCGGCAGCGACAAAATCGTATCGGGCAGAAGCCGAAACAGGCGCAGTCAATCAGGCAGAGCATCCTGTTGCGTGATCTTTTGGCTGTGCAAAGGGCGACGCTTTTCGCGATGCTGTTGGAGGCGAAGGAGGATACCGCGCGCACGCACATGGTTGCGGGAGAAGCGGAAAGCCCTGAAAAGGTCGCGGTGCGCGCCGTGCTATCGGACCTTTCGGGGGCGTGTTTCGAGCCCATTCGCCCGATCCCCGAAGGGGATAGGTGGGTCGAAACGGTGTGGAAAGAGCACGGCGAAGGGGCTGTTTTCGGCTGAACCGACAGGTTGCACATTTTGAAAGGCGCGGCAAAGGTTGTTTTTGCGCACAAAAAAAGCCCTGCCGAGCGGCAGAGCCATGGCGCGCCTGGCGCGATTCGAACGCGCGGCGTTCCGCTTAGGAGGCGGACCCTCTATCCTGCTGAGGTACAGGCGCACAGTGCGATAGATAGTATGCCACAATCGCCGGTATATTGTCAAGCGGCGGCACATTAAGTTCAGGGAAATCAGCGCCGCGCCTTTCTCGCAAAGGCGCGGCGCTGCGGATATTTTCCTATCCTGCCATGAGTGCCGCGATCGCAGGGATGGTACCGAGCTTCATAATTCCCGCCATGGAGACGGCCTCAAGCTCCTCCATCAGCATCTGCTGATCTTCATTCGTAATCTTCATTGCGTCGATGAGGTTGAGGGAGGAGGTATCGACGTTTGCAAACGACGTGTCGGACGAGAGCCTCGTGGTGACGACTGCGGAAAGCCTGTAGTCCGAAGCGACATCCTGCAGCGTCAAAAGCACATCTGTCGAGGCGGCGCCGTTTTCGTCGCGCTCCTTGTCGCTCGAAAGCTCGAGTACGAAGCTGCTCTCTTCGCCCGGCACGGTGGCGTTGATCTGCGTGTAGCTCCTGCCGTCCGCCGCATCGCCCGTCAAAACGTTGCCGGAGAAGGCCTCGGTATCGCCCTCGTATACGGAAAGACCGTAATGCGTGAGCACGGTCTCCGCCGCGTCCCATGTTACCGTGGTCGGCTCCTTGACGAGCTCGACGAAAGAATCGTATGTGCCGTCAAACTCCGCGCCCTCGTAGGAATAGGCGGTGATGGTGGTCGTTTCGCCGTCCGCAAACGGCAGTTCGCCTTTGAATACGCCCGTGAGCACGAACCCGCCCGTCGGGGAGGTGATGTGCATCTGCCCGGTCGATTCGGAGCCGTCCGCCGTGGAATCAAAGATGCACACGACCTTCGCGATGCTCTCGCCTTCGAAGAAAATGTCGTACACGAGCTCCATGCTGCCGTTTTCGGCGGTATAAATCGTGGCGAGCATGCTAATCTTGCCCATCGCGCTTTCGTCCAACTCCGCGCGGACTTCATCAAGATCGAGCCCGATGAAGAGCGTGGAGAAGGCTTCGTTTTTCACGATCGCCTCTAAAAAGTCCATTTCGGCGTTCAGTACGGCGTCCATCACTTCGGGCGCTATGGCAATCTCGAACACCTGCGCGGTGTACGTGCCGTAGGGCATTTCAACCTCCTGCGTTCCGAGGTCCTTCGGCTCGACCTCAATGCCCTCCACGGCCTCCACAAAGGCTTCGAATGCGGCAATAAGCTCGGGGTCGTTCTGCAGGTCTTCCAACATGGAGAAGATGTTCCCGTCGAAGGAAAAGTCCATATCGGACAGCGCCTCTGCGAGGTCTGAAAAGTTGAGCGCCAATGCATTTTTCATGCCGTCCACGGCAAAAAACAGCTTCTCCTGGTCCGCGGCGAGCGTCGTTCCGAAGGCGAGGTCGCCGTTCGCGGCGGCTTCAAAGCGCAATGCGCCGCCGGTTTCGGTCGTCGCGGTGCGCATCTTGAGGGAAAGCCCCGTCAGGTCGATCTCCTCATTATCATAGGAAATGACGGGGTCTGCGATCTCGATTTCGTATGCGCCCGAGGGCAATGCATCCATGCCCATCGCAAACAGGGGCGCGAAGGAGAGCGTTTCGGGTTCCGTTGCGAATGCTGCGGTGCCCGAAAGCAGCACGATCAGCGTGAGTGCCAGGGCAAGCGCCGTCTTGAAATGTCTCATACCATATCCTCCTGTTTATAAATAGTCTTATTTTTGGCGTTTGCCCCCGCAAAAAAGTTCCCCGTTTTCTCACAATTCATCAAATAAAAACGATTGAAAGCACCGCCGTTTCATGGTATACTATACAAAGGAATACGTATTGTCGGAGGATATCGTGAAAAAATACGGCTTGGGACGCATACTCGGCGCATCGCTTTTGGCGTTTGTGCTGGCACTTCTCTCCCCGCTGATGACCGTCGCGCTCTTCAGGGTTTTTTTGCAGACGGTTCTGATCATCCTTTTGTGGGCGTGGGCGGGCTTCATCCCCGCAGGCATCTTCTCCGTCGGCATCGCTGCGATGGCAAACATCTTGGGTACCGGCTATGGCGGCGACGGCCAACTGCTCATGGGTGTAACCGCCGCCGTGCTCATTTTGCCCGCGTGGGGGAGCATCTACATCCTGCGCAGGCGGCCTCCCTTTTTCAAGGGACTGTTCGCCTCCATCGCCGTGCAGTGCGCCTTTACTGCCCTTGGCGTAGTCGTACTTTGGACGGCGACGGGGAAAAACGTGGCGGACATCGTCGCGGATATGCTCGTGGGCTTTTACAAATCGCAGGATGCGCAGATGCAGCAACTCACGTTTGCGATGTTTCGGCAGTTCGGGCTCGCGGTGACGAAGGATAACATCTCCACGTTCCTGGATACGATGCGCTTGGCGCTGCGCATTGTGCTGCCGACGATGCTCATAACGGTTTCCGTCTCCACGGGGCTTCTCACCTACGCGCTGCCGTGCCGCATCCTCGTGCGGCGGGGCGAGGAGCCGCAGGTCGATATCGTGCACCTTTCCAAGTGGCGGCTCCCGAAGCACATGGTGCTGGGCATCCCTGCGATCTTTTTCGCAGCGCTCCTGCTCAATCAAATGGGCGTTACTGCGGCAGGCAGCACGGCATCGGTATTATTTTCGCTGGGCAGCCTGATGTTTGCGGTGCAGGGCATCGCTGCGGTCGACCGCGCGATGAAGCGCGCCCACTTGCCGGATACGCAGCGCACGTTCATGATCGTGCTGCTTTTGGTATTTGCCTTGGACAATGCACTCCCGATCGCGGGCATTGTCTCCGCAATCTTCGGATCCGAGGGGCTGGTTACCAAGTATCTCAAACAGCGCAATAACAAGCGCGATAAC
>CAYFRC010000126.1:0-5945 GCA_964345325.1 uncultured Oscillospiraceae bacterium | reverse complement strand
CCAGCATATGCACGAAGGTAAGCACAATGCTGAGAACGAAAAGCCACAGAACGCTTTGGATGAGCACATCTACCCAGGTGACTTTTTCTTTCATATACGATCCCCCCTCACCAGATACCGCTGCCGTTTATTTTCTTTGTGACGGCATTTGTCGTTACGACCAGCACAAAGCCGATGATGTTCTTAAAGAGCCCTACCGCAGTAGAGAAGGAGTACTTCATGTCCCCCAAACCTTCGCGGTAAACATAGGTGTCAATGATGTCGCCCGTCTTGTACACGGCGGAGTTGTACAGGTTGAATACCTGGTCAAAGCCCGCATCCATCACAGAGCCGACGCGCAAAATCAGCATGACCGTGATTGTGGGAAGAAGTGCGGGCAGCGTAACGTAAAGCAAGCGCTGAAATCGCGTAGCGCCGTCGCATACGGCGGCCTCGTAGAGTTCCGGCGAAATGCCGGAAATCGTCGCGATATACAGTACGGAGCCCCAACCGACTTCTTTCCAAATATCACTCACGATCAATGTGCCGCGAAAATAGGTGTTGTCTCCCAAAAAGAACAGTGGCTTGTCGAAACGAAACCAATTGACCAGGATATAATTGACAGCGCCGTTGTTTGGCGAAAGCAGCTGGTTGAGAAGACCCGCCACTACCACCCACGACAGGAAGTGCGGCAGATAGCTCACCGTCTGCACGATCTTCTTACTCTTCAAATTGCGCACTTCGTTCAGCAGCAGAGCAAAAATGATAGGCATAGGGAATCCGATCAATATCTTTAGCCCGCTGATGACTATGGTGTTCTCCAGCGCGCGCAGGAATGTGCGGCTTGCAAACGCCTTCTCGAAGTGCTTCAGCCCCACCCATG
Source organism: uncultured Oscillospiraceae bacterium (assembly GCA_964345325.1). Classification (GTDB taxonomy): domain Bacteria; phylum Bacillota; class Clostridia; order Christensenellales; family Aristaeellaceae; genus CAYFRC01. Next base: position 5,083 of record CAYFRC010000126.1, on the reverse strand, counting down.
GGCTGCCCCATATGCCTGCGTTGATCTTGAAATCCTTGAAGGCAAGCAGGACGCCCGCCATGGGTACATACTTAAAAATGACAAAATATACGATGACGGGCAGCAACATCAGGCAAAGTGCGTAGTGCTTTTTGTATCCGGCGAAACCGGCAATAAAATCGGAACTACGGCTCGCGGCGGGAGCGCGCCTTTTTGCGACGGTTTGATTGATCAAGATTTTCCCTCCCTGCTTTTGAACGATTAAAATGATTCGTGCAAAATATCGGCATAAAGCACATTACATCGAATAAAAATATGGCAAATTCATACGTTTATTATACCGCCGTAAGAGCACCCTGTCAATACAGCCGAGAAACATTTTTAATTCAAAGACGAGGTTGTTGCGTTAAGTTTTAAGTTAATGATAGATTTCCATATATACGTTGTATAATATTATTGATGTCTGTAGTTGTACGGGATAAGCGATGCGCTCTCGCCAAACGGGTTTGGAATACCTGAAATTTTTTAAACGATATATATACGCGCGGTATCGGATGACGCAGCGAAAGATACCGATGAATCCCCGGCACTGATTGAATCGAGAGGGAAATTAAAGAGGTGATGGAGTATGACCGGGTATATTGCAGAGATGCGAAAGCTCGTAGGACACAGGACAATTATTCAGTGCGCAGCCGGCGTTATCTGCGTCGACGAACGCGGTCGCATTCTTTTGGGCAGGCGCAGCGACAACGGAAAATGGGGATATGCCGGAGGCGCCGCAGAAATCGACGAGTACATCGAGGATTGCGCCAAAAGGGAATTGTACGAGGAGATGGGCGTGATTGCGGAGGAGCTCGAGTTCTTCTGCGTCAATTCGGGCCCAGAGGCGCATTATATCTACCCGAACGGCGACGAGGTGTCCAATTTCGAGGTGGTGTACGTCTGTCGAAATTGGCGTGGCGAGCCTACGGCGCGGGACGGAGAGATGACGGAACTGCGCTTCTTCACTCATGAGGAGATAGACCTTTCCGAAATCTCCCCGCCGATACGGCATATAGTCTCGGACTTTATCAAAAAAACAGCCACATCCGACAATCGAAGCGAGGCTCTATGATGTATCAGTCCATAAACAGTGTGCACGACTTTGAATTTCACGATTCTGAATGGGCGTTTATATCCAACGAAGCTTCTTCGCTGACGATTCGCGTGGAGAAGCTGAACCTGCATCGGGATGCTCCACAAAACCCGATAGACTGTGATATGGAAATTGAATCGGCTTGCATCACACTCGAGAAGCTACAGATCCTCTCCCATGCGCCTTCGGTTCCATGGAAAAAGGATGCCTCCGGAAAGTCACATCCGTTTGCTCCCCTCATTACCTATACCGGTGAAGATGCGGCTGAACGATTTATCCATGAATGTAAGCGCGGATTTATCGTATATAAGTTCCAGGCGAAATGCGATGGGCAATACGAAATACACGCGGCGGGAGAGGATCCATACTTTGAAACAGTATTCGCGGCCGAAAATGTTCTAATCGAATGGGACATGCTCCTGCGCCCCGCATGGTATGTACTGAAGAATTGAGAATCGCTTTCCGCGCGAGCTGCATACCAGCCGGAAAATGCGAACTTTCTAGTTGTCCCGCGAAACAAATACGATATCGATACTGTGAGATGGCTTGAAGATGAATTGCCGGACAGAGTGATTCCGATTCTGCCTGAGCTTATGGAATGGCTGTAAGATGCCAATTGTCCGGTTGCGCAAGCGATCGTGCCACTACTCATCAAGTATGAAACCAAAACCACGCAGATCGCGGAAGATATTTTGAAGGCCGATCAGACGGATGAAATATGGAAATACTGAATCATATCCATGTTTGTGCCTGCTCTATCCACTGAGAATCAGCGCGCTTTGCATCCATCGCTTCGGCGAATCGCATACAATCCGACGAACAGTGAACAAATTGAGGAAGTCGATGAGGTGGCAAGGGAATATCTGAATCAAAACCCATAATTTGGTAGGATTTTCTCCTGTCAAATTCCACCTGACCAATCAAAAACTGTAAGCTCCCGCCTATAAGGCACACAGTAGAGGAATTCATTAAAAGGAACCATTGATACTTTCACATTTAGAAGGAGGATGCACTGCATGGCAAAATTGGTACGGTCGTTGCAAGGCGATTTTGCGGAATTGTTGGAGAGAATCGAACAGGGGATTTTGGAGGGGAGCATATCGGCTTCGCTTGAGGATGGCAGCGATTTTCAAATCGGAAACAGCCGCTGCTCCGTTCGGGTGTTTGAAAGGTACAGCTATTTGGGCGACAATCGGGTATCGATGAACGTCACGCTGTTTCAGGGGGAGGACGGCATCATACATCTCTGCGCGATCACATCCGGCGGATCGCAGGCCATGTTCTTCAAAATCAATACCTTCGGCGAAGAGGCGTTTTTGGACAAACTGAAAGAGATTTTGTGACGCGGAAGGCATGGCATCCGCTTTTTCGAATAAATCCAAACCGATAGGAGTATATTGCCATGGAGTTGTTTGCATCCCACTGTGTTTTTCCCACCCCCGATATTTGCAGAACCGCAGAATATTATACCGAAATGCTCGGCTTTCGGAGGGTGGATTATCTTGATGCGGAGGAAAAACACATATGCCTGTATAGGGACAGCGCCGAATTCATCCTGACACAGTCAAACGGGCAAAAGGTAATACCAAACCGTGTGCTGTACGGCTATGGCGGGGACGCCTATGTCATCGTGCGGGATCAACAGGCCTTGCAGGATGAATATGAGGCAAAGGGCGTAAAAATCGTTCAGCGGCTGCATAAAACCGATTACCATAATCGGGAATTTGTGATCGAGGATATCGACGGGCGATGGATATACTTCGGCATCAAGGAATAGTGCCTGTTTTGAAGGTCGCCATTCGCTGAAGGAGTTTATTTATGCATTTGGTGAAAAGAAAAGCGTTTGTTTTTCTGCTCTTTCTGGGCTGCATGTTGCTTGCCGGATGCGGATTCATGGACGATTCCGAATCAAAGGAGACCATTTTCCAATATGTAACGGAGCATTCCGAAAGCCTCCGTGCTTTTCCGTATCCGCCCTTCATCACATGGCGGAGCGATGAGAAAAAGGAAGAGTATATCAAAGACCGGCTCGGCGAAGACACGATAGTGAAAGGGGTATACCGCTATTCTCCGGATATATTGGATTTTTACTGCGGCGGCACGGGAATCGTGTCCGCTTCGACCTATTCCGGCTTTTACTATTCGGAAAAGGATATCCCAAATGCCCTTGCCTTTGAAAGTGAGGCGCAGTTTACACAAACAGGGGATGGCGTGTACGGATGGGAAAGCGAAGATGGTCAAAGAGAATGTATTGCAGAGCGGATCCAACCGAATTGGTTCTACTATTTCTTGCGATGGAATTGATGCGTAGTTAAGGAGGCTTCGCGGAATCATGAACAGGGATTGGTCCGAACAAAACAAGAAGGTGCAGCAGCTTCTAAAGAACGCATCGTTCGACGAGGGAATCGGAGAACTGATCGCCCTAAGAAAGATGTTGATGGAAGAGATGCTGCGCTGGAGGGGGATTCTGCCCGCGGAGGACTACTGCAAAATCCCGTTTCTCAACGTTTCGGGCTATCACAATAAAACGGTCGCCTATTCGATCTGGCACATCATGCGGATCGAAGACATCGTTGTGAACACGCTCATCCGCAAAAAGACGGAAGTGCTTTTTTCCGAAGGCTTCCAAAGCAGAATCGCATCGCCCATCATCACCACCGGAAACGAACTGGAGAAAGAGCAAATTGCCGAATTCTCCCGAAAGCTGGATATAGACGCGTTATATGAGTATGCAAACGCCGTTTGTAGGAACACGGATTTGTGGCTCTGTTCCATCCGCTTTGAGGAACTGAAACGGCGTTTTTCGGAGGACGACAAGGAGCGGATTCGGGAGCTGGGCGTTGTCAGCGTGGATGAAAGGGCATCGTGGCTCATAGATTACTGGTGCGCCGAGGATGTCGCGGGCTTACTAAAAATGCCGCTTTCGCGGCATTGGATAATGCATATAGAAGCGGCAGGGCGCATCATCGATAAAATCAATGACTGAACCGTGCGCTTTACTGTTTCCGAAACAAAGCGAGGCGCGAATTTGCGGGAATCATCTGCACGTTTTGCAGCGCTTCCGTCTCCTCTAAATACCACTTTACGCGGCTTTTTACGAATAGTGCCATTTCTCCTGCGCGGACGAGTCCGTCGCGGTTGCGGTCGGCGAACATGGTCATCGCGCGGTCCTTGATGAGGTTCCAGCCTGCGCCCTCGCACAGGCTCCGCGCGAACACGGTCGCGATGCCGTTTTCGCCGGTCTCCCCTTCGTAGCCTATGCGATAGCTGTCCTCGTCGCCGGAGGCGCTCGCAATCACGGTATATTTGCTCGAGGCATAGCGTTCGCCGCCCGAAAGAACCTGCTGTATGTTCCCGCCAAAGCGCGTAGTTGTGTCTTTGCTTATGACAGCGCCCGATTGGCAGCAGTCGAGCAGCAGCACGACCCGGCCCCGAATCTTTCGCAGTTCTCTTTCGAGCTGGCGCGCCGTCAATCTCTTTCCGTCGCGGAATTCGATGTACGTCTCGCCTAAAGCTTTTCCGCCGTGGGAGTTGATGTACAGGACGGAAATATCCGTCGATTTCGCGGGCGAAAAGAGCTTTTGCAAAAGCGCAAGGAAATCGCCCCGCGTGCTGTCGATGCGCATGGTGGTATTGGCTGCCGCACCGTCAAATGGCTGGGCTTTCAGCATATCGTATACGCCCTGCGTCGTGTTCGTCGCGCCGATGCGCTCCCTGCCGTCGTCGTATTTTTGGATTCCAACGGCGAGCGCGCGAAAGCGCGGCTTCGGTTTCGTAACCAGAATGTCGACCTTCTTTTGAACGCCGCCGTCCGCATCCGTCACCGTGACGGTCGCGGTCCCCTCCTTGATGCCGCGCAGGGCGCCTTCGCGATCCGCCGTGACGATTGAGGGATCGGAAGATGTATATGTAAGTCGCGCGTCGGAGGCGTTCTCCGGCAAGGCCTTGGCGGCAATCTGCTTCGTCTCC
>CAYFRC010000125.1:0-5953 GCA_964345325.1 uncultured Oscillospiraceae bacterium | reverse complement strand
GTGGAGTTCGCGAGTCCGAGTCTCGTCTACCGCTTGAAGCCCTTTCCACGCGAAAGGTCTTTTGTCGTATTCGGGGGAATAGCACGATGAAAGATATAGAAATGGCGCGGCGAATCGCCGAAAAGGTCGCAGATGCCGGCGGGCTCACATACTACGTCGGCGGCTGCGTGCGCGACGCGCTCTTACACATGGAAATCAAGGACGTCGACATCGAGGTGCACGGCATCGAGGTGCGCGCGCTCGAGGAGATTTTGGACAGCCTCGGCGAGCGGATTACGATCGGCGCGTCCTTCGGCGTGTTCGGGCTCAGGCACTACGGGCTCGATATCGCGATGCCGCGCACGGAAAAGGCGACGGGGCGCGGGCATAGGGATTTCGCCGTGTTCGTCGATCCGTATATCGGCACACAAAAGGCGGCGCGGCGGCGCGATTTCACCGTGGACGTCCTGACGGGCGAAATCCTCGACTTCTACGGCGGAAGAAAGGATTTAGAGCGCGGCATCCTACGCCACGTGAACGATCAATCGTTTGCGGAGGATGCGCTGCGCGTGCTTCGGGCGGCGCAGTTCGCGGCGCGGTTCGGCTTTGCGGTCGCGGAGGAGACGGTGCGCCTCTGTTCTGCGATGGACCTTTCCGCGCTCGCGCCCGAGCGCGTGCAGGCGGAAACGGATAAGGCGCTTTTGAAGGCGGACGCGCCCTCCGTATATTTTGAAACGCTCAAAGCCATGCGGCAGACGGGTACGTGGTTCCCCGAAGTCCATGCACTGTCCTCCGAAGCGTATGCAAAAACCATGCATACGCTCGATCGCGCGGCAGCGCTTCGCGAAAGCGCGGAATACAAAGAGGGCTTTATGGTTGCCGCGCTCTTTCTCGAATGCGAAAGCTTCGATACAAGCACCCTCCGCCCCGAGATACGCCGCGCGAAGTACGTCAAAAACATGATTTGCCTTGCGGCGCGCCCCGATGCGCTCGTCGCACAAAGCGCAGACAAGGTCGAATTTATGCGGCTCTTCGATGCCTGTGTATCGCCCGAAGATTTGCTGCTGCTCGCCAAGGCATCCCGCGAACGCGATTCACGGGATGCAGAGAGGCATTTGAAGGATATGCTCGAGCAATATCATCTTCTGAAAGATACGAGGCAGGTCATGGGTGCGGATTTGGTCGGGCGCGGATTTGCACCTTCGCCGCTTTTCAGCAGGGCGCTGTTCTTCGCGCACGATCTGTGGCTGCGTGGCGCTCCGTATGCGGAGGCGCTGCGCGAGACGGTTTCATTTATGGAAAGAGGAGGCGAATCATAGTGGAATGGAAAAACCTCGATGCGGCGATGACGTACAGCGCGATCGCAAACCCCGAATCCCTTTCGTGGTACGACGCGAAAGAAGCGCCGTTTGGCGTGTTTGGGCTTTCGCGGTTCCGGCAGGAGCGGGAATTTGCGCGGTTCTCCAAGGCGGAGCGCGAGGCGCTTCAATCGGTCTCCCCCGCCGTCGCGGAGCTTTCCACGCACCTCGCGGGCGGGCAGATTCGCTTTATCACCGATTCCGCGTCCGTATCCGTCGCGGCAAGGCTCACGCACGCGAGCGGCATGGACCATTTCGCCGCGACGGGCGAGGCGGGGATCGACTGCTATGTCATGGAGGACCGATACCGCTTCAAGGGCGTTACGCGCTTTGACAGGACGAAGGACAATTACGCGGTAACGCTTGCCTCCGGGCTTTCGCGCGAGAAGAAGGAAGTCATTCTAAACCTCCCGCTCTATGCGGGGCTGGTGTCGCTGCATATCGGGCTGGATGCGGGCGCGACGCTCCTCCCGCCCAAGCCCTTCGCGCATGAGAAGCCGATCGTCATCTACGGAAGCTCCATCACGCAGGGCGGCTGCGCGACGCGCCCGGGGATGCTCCATACCAACATCCTCTCCCGCCGCATGGATCGAGAGTTCATCAACTTCGGCTTTTCGGGCAGCGGCAAGGGCGAAAAAGAGGTTGCGGAGCTCGTCGCCAAGGTCGAAACCCCCGGGCTGTACATCCTGAGCTATGAGCCGAACGCGGGAATGGGCGTCAAGACGACGATGGATTCCTTCCTCGCCGTTTTGCGCAAAGCGCATCCCGTCGTCCCGATCCTCGTCGTGTCTCGCCTCCCGTTTGAGGGTGACAATGCGATGATGGACGAACTGCGCGCGTGGCAGGCGGATTGCGTCAGGCGGCATAGGGATGCGGGAGACAGCCACATCTCCTTCTTGGACGGTAGGCGCCTCATGCCGAAGGACGCGGACGAATGCTTCGTGGACACGGTGCATCCGACGGACCTCGGTTTCGCCCAAATCGCGGACAATTTGCAGCCCGTCATCGAGCCGCTATTGTGATGGACGCGCTCAAAGCCTTTGCCGTATCCACGGGGGTGGATGCCGCCCGTTTTGACATGGAAGGGCACATGCTCGCACATACGAATGTGGCGCGCGGCATCGCCTTTTGCAAAAACCCAAACCGCGACGGGAAGGAATGCGCCGTGCAGCACCGCCGCGCGATGGAAAACGCCTTCCGAACGGGCGAACCGTTCGTACACAAATGCCACGAAAACGCGGTGTTTGCAGCGGCGGCGATTCTCAAAAACGGCGAGCTTGCGGGGAGCATCTGCTGCCTTCCGTGCCTGATGTGGGAGGACGAGGAGGATGCGCGCGGCATGCAGGTCGTTACGCCCATGCGCATGCGCGCGCTGTCCGAGATGCTCTTTTCGCTCGCCGTCCGGCTTTCGGACGGGGAGAGCGACGCGCTCGCGCAGGGGCGTGAGAGGACGCGCGGGCAGATGTCCGTAGCGGATGCCCTCGAGGGCGCAAAGCTCGACGATCGCCTCATCGCGTCCTACCCGCTGCATATGGAAAAGGAGCTCTTGGGGCGCGTACGCATCGGCGACAGGCAGGGCGCGCGGGCGCTGCTCAACGAGCTGCTCGGGCGCGTATTCGCGAAAAGCGCGGGCCGCATCGAGATCACGAAGGCGCGGCTATTGGAACTCGTGGTCATGATCTCCCGCGCGGCGGTAGAGAGCGGCGCGGAGATGGAGAGCCTGTTCGGCATGAACAGCCGCTACATCGCGGAGCTCTCCGCTGCGGCGGATTTCGAGGAGGTCTGCGTGTGGGGCGTCCGCGCGCTGGATTCGTTCATGGATGCGGTGTACCGCGTGCGCAACACGCGGGCGGCGACGCTGTTGGGCGACGCGGCGGCATACATCTCGCAGCATTTGGGCGACCAGCTCACGCTGGAAACGGTGTCGCAGGCGGTACACATAAGCCCCTATTACCTGAGCCACCTGTTCAAGGACGAAATGGGCGCAACCTTCGTCGAATTCGTTACGAAACAGCGCGTCGCGGAGGCAAAAAGGCGACTGCGCGGAACGGACGACTCCGTCACCGAGATCGCGTTCTCCCTCGGCTACGTCGACGCGGGATATTTTATCAAGGTGTTCCGCCGCGCCACGGGGACGACGCCCCTGCAATACCGAAAGAAGGGACAAAAATGAAGAAACTCCTGTGTGCTCTGCTTGCGCTCATCCTCCTTTTCGGGGCGGCGTTCGCGGAGATTTTGGTCGACGGCGGCACGGTCGTGTGGGATGTGCCTTCCGAAGGCGGGGAGACGCTCCTCTACACCATCGAATACGGCGAAAGCTACACCTCGCCCGAGGATGTCTCCATGTATCTGCACGTGTTTCGGGAGCTTCCCGAAAACTACATCACCAAGCGCGAAGCGAGAAGCCTCGGCTGGGATGCCGCGAGCGGGAACCTGCACGATGTCGCGCCGGGCAAATCCATCGGCGGCGATCCATTCGGAAACCGCGAGGGGATTTTGCCGGACGGAACATGGTACGAGTGCGACGTGAACTATTCGGGCGGCTACCGCGGAAGCGAGCGCCTGCTCTTTTCCGAAGACGGCATGATTTACGTGACGTACGACCATTACGAAACCGCAACGCAACTTTTCGACGGCTGGTATGAGGGGGAGTATGATGGATAGAATCGTTTTGGACGGAAACGCCATGCGGACGCGGGAGGACGCACACAGGGAGCTCATGGAAAAGCTCTCCCTCCCCGCCCACTACGGAAAAAATCTCGATGCGCTGTTCGACTGCGCATCGACCGCGAAGGCAGAGGTATGGCTCATCAATGCGCATGCGCTTTCGGAAATTCCGGGCAACTACGGGCGAAAGCTGATCGACACGCTTTCGGACGCGGCGAGGATCAACGGCGATTTCACGTTCCACATCGCGTGACGCATCGCAAAGAAAGAACCCGCGCACCCCTCTTTTGCGCGGCGAGGGAAAGCGCGGAACAGGGCGCAAAGCAAACAAAAGCGGGGGATTGGGCTGGTTCCTTACGGAACCCGCCCAATCCCCCGTTTTTGCATTTTATGAGCCGGTGATCTGGGCCTCGACGAGGCTTCCCTTGACGTATTTTTCGCGCAGTTTCGGCTTTTCGATCTTACCGGTGGGGTTGCGCGGCACCGTATCGAAGATAATCTTGCGCGGGCGCTTGTAGCGCGGCAGCCCCATGCAGAACTCGTTGAGTTCTTCCTCCGTGCAGGATACGCCCGGCTTCAGTTCGACGATCGCGGCGGCGATCTCGCCCAGCCTCGGGTGCGGAAGCCCGATGACGGCGACGTCCTTGATCTTGTCGTTGGCGCGCAGGAAATCCTCGATCTGCACGGGGTATAGGTTCTCCCCGCCGCTGATGATGACGTCCTTCTTTCGGTCGACCAGGAAGATGAAGCCGTCCTCGTCCTGCATCGCCATGTCGCCCGTGAACAGCCAGCCGTTTTTGAGCACGGCGGCGGTCGCCTCCGGGTCGCGGTAGTAGCATTTCATGAGCCCGGGGCCGCGCACGATGAGCTCGCCCACCTCGCCCCGCTTGACCGGGTTGCCCTTTTCGTCCGCGATGTCCGTCTCCCAGTTGTAGCCGGGAACGCCGATCGCGCCGACCTTGTGGATATTCTCTACGCCCAAGTGCACGCACCCGGGGCCGATGGACTCGGAAAGGCCGTAGTTCGTGTCGTACTCGTGGTGCGGGAAAATCTGCTTCCAGCGGCGCACGAGGGAGGGCGGCACGGGCTGCGCGCCGATGTGCATGAGGCGCAGCTGGTCGAGCTTGTAGTCGGAGAGCTTTATATCGCGCCTGTCGATCGCGTCCAAAATGTCCTGCGCCCACGGCACGAGCAGCCACACGATGGTGACGTTTTCGTTCGAGATGGTTTCAAAAATCCACTTCGGTGAGATGCCGCGCAACAGCACGGCGCGGCTCCCGGAAATAAGGCTGCCGAACCAGTGCATCTTCGCGCCCGTGTGGTACAGCGGCGGCATGCACAGGAAGGTATCGCCGCGCCGCTGGCCGTGATGGTTCTGCTCCACCTCGCACGAAGACAGGAGCGACAGATGCGCGTGCAAGATCGCCTTGGGGAAGCCCGTCGTTCCGGAGGAGAAGTAGATCGCCGCGTCGTCCTCGAGCGTGAGCGGCATGTCCGGCTTTGTATCGGGCATATCCCGCACCAAGTGCTCATAACGCTCCGCAAAATCCGGGCACTTTTCCCCCACAAAGATCATGCGGGACACGTTTTTCATGCCGTCCTTTACGGCCGTCACGCGCGTGGTAAATTCGGGGCCAAACACGAGCGTCTCCGCCTCGGCGAGCTCCACGCAGTACTGGATTTCGTCCGCCATGTAGCGGTAGTTGAGCGGCACCGCGAGCGCGCCGGTCTTGAGCACGCCGAAATAGATGGGCAGCCACTCGAGGCAGTTCATCAAAAGAATCGCGACCTTGTCGCCTTTTTTCACGCCCTTGGAAATGAGCAGGTTCGCAAAGCGGTTCGCCTTTTGGTCGAATTCGAGCCACGTCATCTCCTTGCGATACTGCGCGAGGGGATTCGCCTCGACCAGCGCGTATTCGCGCGGGTTCTTTACGATATTGTCGACCACC
>CAYFRC010000124.1:0-6039 GCA_964345325.1 uncultured Oscillospiraceae bacterium | reverse complement strand
CGTGCTGACCAAGGAAGAAGGCGGCCGTCACACGCCGTTCTTCAACGGCTACCGCCCGCAGTTCTACTCCCGCACGACGGACGTTACGGGCAACATCCAGCTGCCGAAGGACGTGGAGATGGTCATGCCGGGCGACAACATCGACATGGACATCACCCTGATTACCCCCATCGCCTGTGAAGAAGGCCTCCGCTTCGCCATCCGCGAAGGCGGCCGCACCGTAGGCTCGGGCGTCGTCACCAAGGTCATCGCGTAACAAAGACATCGTTTTACGCCGCCGCGAGAAATCGCGGCGGCGGTTTTCGATTTTCTGCAGAGATTGCGATTCCGTCTACCCGATATGGGACAACTCGTATTTTAACACTTCCTCAACAACAAATGGCGACCATCGAAACGTCGGGGTGTAAGACACATATAACCGATGATTCAAGCTGTGCGAATGGCGGAGGATAGTGGGCAGAACCAAATCTCAAACTGTATTGCTGTGTTTCGATTTTCGTGTTATAATATACAAGAAATCCCAAAGAGCCAAGGCGCTGCCCCAAACCCGATGAAACATCGAGCCTGTGTAGGTGAAAAGGTATTGCAGATAAAAATACTCGACAATATCCACGCACTCGTTAAGGATGACCTGTGTCAAACCGTCAAGAAAGGGAGCCGCGTTTCTATCGCAGCTGCCTGTTTTTCCATGTTCGCATATCAAGAATTAAAATCTCAGCTTTCGCAGGTGGACGAATTCAGGTTTATCTTTACGTCGCCCACGTTTATCAAGGAGCGCAACGAAAAGCAGAAGCGCGAGTTCTATATCCCCCGCCTGAGCCGCGAGCGCAGCCTGTACGGCACGGAATTCGAGATCAAGCTGCGCAACGAAATGACGCAGCGCGCCGTCGCGAAAGAATGTGCGCAGTGGATTCGCAATAAGGCTTTCTTCAAATCCAATACCACGGGCGAAAACATGAGTGGCTTCATGACCGTCGATTTCGGCGCGGAGCAGACCGCCTATTTGCCCATCGGCGGTTTCACGACCGTCGATCTCGGCTGCGAGCGCGGCAACAACATCTACAACATGGTCAACAGAATGGAAGCGCCGATTGCCACGCAGTACATGCAGCTGTTTGATATGCTATGGAACGACAGGAGCAAGATGCAGGATGTGACCGACATGGTCATTGAAAACATCGGCCACGCCTATAATGAAAATGCGCCGGAATTTATCTACTTTATGACGCTGTACCACGTCTTCAGCGAATTCCTCGAGGATATTTCCGAGGACGTCCTCCCCAACGAGGCGACGGGCTTCCGGCAGAGCAAAATCTGGAACATGCTGTACGACTTCCAGCGCGATGCCGTGCTTGCAATCATCAACAAGCTGGAAAAGTATAACGGCTGCATTTTGGCGGACAGCGTCGGCCTCGGCAAAACGTTCACGGCGCTCGCCGTCATCAAATACTACGAAAACCGCAACAAGACCGTGCTCGTCCTCTGCCCCAAACGGCTGTCGGAGAACTGGAACACGTTCAAGGACAACTACGTCAACAACCCCATCGCTGCGGACCGCCTGAATTACGACGTCCTTTTCCATACGGACCTTTCGCGCAAGGGCGGGCAGTCCAACGGGCTCGACCTCGACCGATTGAACTGGGGCAATTACGACCTCTTGATTATCGACGAGTCGCACAACTTCCGCAACGGCGAAGGCGGCGTCGGCACACACAAGCGCGAAGGCGAAAACCGCTACCAAATCCTGATGCGCAAGGTCATCCGTTCCGGCGTGAAAACGAAGGTGCTCATGCTCTCGGCGACGCCTGTCAACAATCGCTTCCTCGACCTGCGCAACCAGCTCGCCCTTGCGTATGAGGGCGAGCCGGAGCTGCTCGAAGAAGAGCTGGATACGAATAAATCGATCGACGAAATCTTCCGCCAGGCGCAGCGCGCATTCAACGAATGGAGCGATATGGAGCCGTCCGCCCGCACGACCGAGGTGCTGCTCCGCAAGCTCGATTTTGATTTCTTCGAGCTGCTCGACAGCGTGACGATTGCGCGTTCCCGCAGGCACATCGAAAAATACTACAACGCCGCCACAATCGGCAAGTTTCCCGAAAGGCTGAAGCCCATCAGCCTTCGCCCGAATCTGACGGACTTAAACACCGCGATCAACTACAATGAGATATTCGACCAACTGGAGCAGCTCTCGCTGTGCGTCTATACGCCGTCCGCGTACATACACGAAAGTAAGCTGGAGAAATACCTCGAATTCGACAAGGTCGAAAACATGTCGATGCAGGGGCGCGAGTTCGGCATCAAGCGCCTGATGAGCATAAACCTGCTCAAACGACTGGAAAGCTCCGTCTGCGCCTTCCGGCTGACGCTCGAGCGCATACTGGGTCTGATCCGCTCGACGATCTCCACGATCGACGGATACGCCTCCGGCGGCAAAGGCGAAGTGGAGCAGCGCGACGTGTCGGATGACGATTTCGACACGGAGGACGAGAACACGGACTTCACCCGCATCGGCAAGAAGATCAAAATCGACATAGCCGACATGGACTATGTTTCGTGGCGCAGAGATCTTGTGAAGGACGAGGAAAACCTGGAGCTGCTGCTCCTGATGATGTACGACATCACGCCGCAGCACGACACCAAGTTGCAGACGCTCCTTCGCCTGCTGGACGAAAAAATCGCGCATCCGATCAACCCCGGAAACCGAAAGGTTTTCATTTTCTCCGCGTTTGCGGACACGGCGAACTACCTGTATACGCATGTAAGCGCGCACATGAAGCGCGCACACGGCCTCGACACGGCGATCGTTACCGGCAGCGCGGACAGCAAGACGACCGTCAAGGGGCTGAAGCCCACGTTCAACAACGTGCTGACCTGCTTTTCGCCCGTCTCCAAGGGGAAGGACGTGCTCATGCCGGGCAGTTCCGCCGAGCTGGACGTCCTGATCGCCACGGACTGCATCTCCGAAGGGCAGAACCTGCAGGACTGCGATTATCTGATCAACTACGATATCCACTGGAATCCCGTGCGCATCATCCAGCGCTTCGGGCGAATCGACCGCATCGGCAGCCGCAACGCCGTCATTCAGCTGGTGAACTTCTGGCCCGATATGACGCTGGACGACTATATCAACCTGAAATCCCGCGTGGAGACGCGCATGAAAATCTCCGTCATGACCTCCACCGGCGACGACGACCTCATCAACGCGGAAGAAAAGGGCGATCTCGAGTACCGCAAGCAGCAGCTCAGGCGCCTGCAGGAAGAAGTCGTCGATATCGAGGATATGTCCACGGGCATCTCCATCATGGACTTGGGGTTGAACGAATTCCGGCTCGACCTGCTCGACCACATCAAAACGCACGGCAGCCTCGAGGCGAAGCCGAAAGGGCTGCACGCCGTCGTCGGGGCGACGCAGGACTGCCCGCAGGGCGTGATCTTCGTGCTGAAGAACGTCGAAAACGGCGTGAATATCGACAATCGGAACCGCATCCATCCGTTCTACATGGTCTACATCGGCATGGACGGCGAAATCCTCTGCGACCACCTGAATCCCAAGAAGCTGCTGGACACCGTGCGCCTGCTCTGCCGCGGGCAGTCGGAGCCCATTCCCGCGCTGTACACCGCCTTCAACGCCGAGACGGACGACGGGCGCGACATGCGCGAAATGTCGCAGCTTTTGAACGAAGCGATCGATTCCGTCATCCACGTAAAGGACGAGAGCGACATCGCCTCCTTCCTGAAGGGCAAGCGAATGAGCTTCCTGTCCGGCGCGATTTCCGGACTGGACGATTTCGAGCTGATCTGCTTTCTCGTCGTGAAGGGGGGCGCATAAGATATGCTGGGGCTTCCCGCCGCGACGGAGATCAAAAAGCTGATTGCGAAGAAGAAGGTGTTCGAGCTTTTTGCATCGGAGATGCGCGCGGAGCGCCGCAAGAGCTTTGATGCGGACATAGCGCGGATTACGATAACCAACGAGGTATCGCCGACATCCCTGAACCTTGCGGAGGGGAGCGACGTGCATTCCTTCTTCGTGGTCGCCGTGGCGCTGAGGAGGAAGGATTTCGATAAGCAGAACATCGCCTTTATCGCGCGGATGTTCGGACAGAACCTGGTGCTGGTGCTGTCCTTCGGGCGGGAGGAGCGCCTCGCCCTGTGGCAGACGAAGCTCATCATGGACGAGTGGAGGCCGCAGGGCAGCGCCGCGCTCCGCCTGCAGGGGCTGAACATGGACGCCGTATGGGAAAACGTCGTCACGCAGATCGGCGGGATACGCATCGAGGGCGGGCACACGCTCAACGAGCAGATCGCCTTGGACGACAGGCGCGCGAAGCTGCAAAAAGAAATTGACAGACTGGAGAAACAGGCGCGCGCGGAGAAGCAGCCGAAGCGGAAGTTTGAACTGGTGCGGGAAATACGAAAACGTAGTGCAGAAATGGAGACGCTATAGAATGGATTGGGATTCAGTATGGAAAGTCGTAAGTGCTGCAATCGCTAGTGCAGGTGGTGCGGGGGCAATAATCTATGCAGTTGCTAAAGTACTAGCAGCCCGTATTGCAGACCGCATGTTTGAGAAATTCAAAGCAGAGAATCAGCATGAATTTAATAAGCTAATGGCTGAATATCAAACGGCATTAGAAAAACAGAAGCACGCTTCGGAAGTATTCTTTGACACGGAATTTAAGGCATACGAAGAACTGATTATAAGGTTTAATGAGCTGATTAACGCGGCATTTCCATTATTTCCTGCTGGATTGACCATAGGTAAGAAGATGGATACCGACGAGGAATTGTTAAGCGATTGCAACGAGAAATTAAATATCGCATCTGAGAAATATAGAGATGCCAATAGTATATTGGCTGCAAAATCCATATATATACCGAAAGTAACATATACTAAGTTTGAAGATATATTGAAAAAAGTGAATCTGCAGATATTCGATTACTATACCATGAACCCATACAAAATGAAATATGAGAGAGATGTAGAGATTATAAAAGCACGAAGAATAAACGTAGAGCGGACTAAAGAAATAAATAATGATTGGAATAACCTTGTTGATGAGCTACGAGAACATCTACAGAGTCTTTCGATAAGGAGAGAATAAAATGGAAAAGCTAAACATGCATACTTCTAATCTGGCAGACAAAAACTATCGCAAGCTGGCGGAGCTGTTTCCCAATGCGGTGACGGAGGCGGTGGACGAGAACGGCGAGGTCGTGCGCGCGATCGACAAGGATGTTTTGATGCAGGAAATTTCGACGAAGGTTGTGGAGGGGCGCGAGGAGCGCTATCAGTTTACATGGCCGGACAAGAAGAAAGCGATGCTGGCGGCAAACGCGCCTATTTCCGCAACGCTGCGCCCCGTGCGGGCGGACAGCGTGGGTCGCGACGGCACGCCCGGCGGCTTTGATTCGGAGAATCTGTACATTGAGGGCGATAATCTCGATGTATTGAAGCTGCTGCGGGAGACGTATCTGGGCAAGGTGAAGATGATTTACATCGACCCGCCGTACAACACGGGGAATGATTTTGTGTATGAGGACGATTTTGCCGAGGACGCGGACAGCTATCTTGAGCGGAGTAGGCAGTTTGATGAGCAGGGCAATCGGCTTGTGGTAAATACAGACAGCAATGGCCGCTTTCATACAGACTGGTTGAATATGATTTACCCGCGCCTTAAACTCGCGAAGGATTTACTATCCGCTGATGGGGTTGTATTCATCAGCATAGATGATAATGAACTTGTGCAGCTGATAAAAATATGTGATGAAATCTTCGGTACTGACAACTTTGTATCAACAGTACCAAGAATTGCCAAGCGGACCTCTGATAAAGGCACTCACTTTCGTCCGACAAAAGATTATATTCTCGTTTATGCAAGAAACATTTCCAATTTACCAGAGTTTGGAGTACAAAAAGTCCTAGACGAAGACGATTACAACATGGTAGATGCAGATGGGCGGAAATATAAAAAAAGCGGGGCCTCGCTATTTCAGCCCTCTTTAGACTCGCGCCCTAATCAAAGATACTATATTGAG
>CAYFRC010000123.1:0-6274 GCA_964345325.1 uncultured Oscillospiraceae bacterium | reverse complement strand
TTACCGATTCATTGATTACGTTTTGTATATCTTGAGTTTTTAAGGTAAAATGTACTTGGGTCATGTAAGTCCTCCTAGGTATTGTTTTCTTTGTCAAAAACATTGTACCTCATGTAAGGACTTAGATGACCTTTTACTTTTACACAATTATATGGACTTTATCCTCCTTTATTAAAAATATATAAAATTGATTACAAACTGTAATGATACAGCGTATAATCTTGGTTGCCATGACTTTAGGCTTCTTTCACAATGCTCAACATATCGCTGTTAATGGTTTTAGCTTTGGATTGTTCCCGTATGTCGTGGGCGTAAACGGTGTTTGTTACCTGTGGCGTGGCATGCCCTACAAAAGAAGCTATTTCAGTAATGGCGTTACCGTCTTTGATAAACTGGCTTATTGCCGTGTGTCTTAACTGATGCACCGTGATATGCGGTAAATCGTTTTTCTTTCCGAGTTTCCGGAGAAAATCATAAGGTGTTTTTGGGTACATCGGTATACCGTTATCCTGTGTGAATACTCTGTTAGTAGGTGCAAACATTTTGCAATGCTTCGAGCAATAGCCTTTACATTTGTGATTGCATTTATCGTGGTTTTCACAATACTCTTGTTCAGGTGCTTCAGGGTTATGCTTCCATACATGCCCCATTGATAATTGATTTAATCTTTCCTCTTGCTTTAAGTCCTTTAGCATCTGCATTACTTCAGGGCTTAAGGCGATAGTTCTTGCTGAAGCGGTTGTTTTCGGAGAAACAAATATAATACCGTCTTCCGTTATCTGTGAATTATCATTTATAGAAATAGAGTTATCCTCAAAGTTTACATCTGTCCATTTCAAGCCGAGAATTTCCCCACGCCTTGCCCCTGTTGATAGTGCGATAAAGAAAAATGTTTTATGCTTTAGTGGTGCTTCCATCATTAAGTCGCTATACTTTTTCAAAACATCTATAGGGATTCCCTTTTCGTTGGTTGTTGGGATTTTCGGCAGTTTTATGCCTTTCCCTGCTGCCGGGCTTGTTTCGATATAATCCAGTTCACAAGCGTAAGACAGAATACTGCTTATTGTTCTGAAATACCCTACAACGGTTGTGGGGGATAACACTTTTTCGTTTCCGTTCTTATCAATGTACGGCTCTTGCAGTTCGGCTATAAATTCACGGAGATGTGCCTTCCTTATCTGCTTTACTTCAAGGCTTCCGATGCTCTTGTTTATCCGCTTCAAATTTTGGCGGTAAAAATCAATTGTTTTCGGCTTGGATTCCTTCGTCTTGAGTTCTTTCGTCTTGTCTTCAAGGAATTTCCCGGCAAGTTCCTGAAAAGTAATCTTTTCAACATTGATGCCTTTTTCAATCAGTTCTTCAAATGCGGCAAGTTCTTTCTGTGCCTGGTTTTCAGCCTTTGATTTGCTCATGCCTTTAGGAATAGGCCATGTTTTATATTTCCCTTTGTGCCTTAATTCGTAAGAGTCACCTCTTCTTCTTTTGCTTCCCATGATAATTGTTCCTTTCTTCTTGCAAGGCTCTCACGCCTTCATAGAACGGTTTTTAGCGTGTGAATAAGGATTTACCTGTATTGAATGAAAACGTCTTTTAAATCGTTTTAAATGCTCATTCTTCTTCTGGCTTTCGCTCTGCTTTTTCGATTTTATCTCTTAAATAAATAACATCATTTTTGATTTCTGCAAGAAGAATTATGTCTGTCATTTCAGGCGGCAGAGTGTATTTCACACCTTTTACACTCACAGTGTTAGTATCAAGCAAATTTGCATATATATATTGTGCCAACGATGATAATAGCTTTGGTGATTTTTCAAGAATATCATTTATAGCATTTTTACATGTCTGTGTAGACGAAAACAGTTTGTTAAGTGCATTTTCTGATAAGCCGGTTAATTTTGAAACGGTTCGCATATTTGCATCGGGCGACTTAATATCAGTTTCACCTAATAGGTAAGCAATTGATACTCCGTAAAAATCGGCTAATGTACAAAGATAGTCCACCCGTGTGCCGAATCCCTTTTTATAACCTGCTTTGTGATCTCTATACATTTCGAGTTCTTTTAGTTTTTCGATAGAAGGATAGGCTGTTTCATATTCCGTTGATAATACAGTATGCAGCTGTGAGTATGTTAAACCTTTGTTGTTTCGTAACCATTTCAATCTTTGTGCAGTTAACTTTCTTTTTTTATCTGTGTATCGCATTAGTATTACCGTCCTTTTAGAAATAATGACCTTGTGTGTAGACAAGGGATATGTGCGATAAGCAAAAAATAAATTATTTATTTAATATCCGTGTTATAATGATAACATACAAAGACATTTTAAAAAAACACAATAGGACATAGTGATATATAGCATATGCACTTGCGAGGCGACAGAAATGTCGTCTTTTTTAATAAACAATTACAAGGCGGCAAGAGTGCCCGCCTTTTTAAATACACTTTTAGCTATCACTCTTATGGCGACATAGTACTAAAATTGTAACTTGCTGTCAACATTAAAAAAGTTTTGGAGGAAAAGATAATGGTTATTAATGAATTATCAACATTTACAATTCGTGGCACTGTTAAGGCGTACAAACAACTTTGCCCTAATTCGACGGTTTCGGAAGGGTCAGTCAGAAAAGCTGTTGCAAGCGGCGAACTTCCTGTAAGAAAAGTAGGCAACACAAATTATATCCTTTGGCGGAATTTCACCGAGTGGCTTGATGGAAGACAACATGTTTGATTTTCAGGAACTGAACAACCAACTGGATATTAAGACAGTCGCAAGGGATTACGGGCTGAATCCTAATCATAAGGGATTTGTTATTTGTCCATTCCACAATGAAAAAACTGCATCATTAAAACTGTATAAAGACAGTTTTTACTGTTTCGGATGCAATCGAGGCGGGGACACAATAAGCCTTGTGGCACAGCTTGAAGGAATATCACAGATAGAAGCCTACAAGCAATTATACAATCGTTATAATCTTGGCATTTCAGCAAGACGAGGGAACGCAAGAAAGCAAAAGAAAGTCAGCCTGAAATGTAACAGGTGGCGTGACAATGCACTTGAAGTTATTTCTTGGTTTTGCCGTGTATGCTGGAAATACGGTTACAGAACAGAAGGCATTGACGATGATTTAAAGTCATTGTGTCTGACGGAAGGCAAGAAAGCCGAAAAACTGCATCATATCATTCATGATGAACTGCCACCTTTAGAATCGTATCAGCGATTCAGAAAGGAAGTCGGAGCATATGAGCAATTATATGAAGAATTCGGCGGCGAACCTGAATTCAATGTCTGATGATATGCAGAACCCTTTTAGTGAGATGTGGGAATCAGACAAAGAAATTATCCCGTTTGACAATGGCAATGGCACATGTGAGTTGCCGCTTTATGCACTGCCGCCGGTATTGGCAGATGTAATAGAAGGCGTTTCAACTGCTATGTCAGTTTATTCCTCGTTGGCTTTTTCCATGTGTCTGCCTTGCGTGGCTTCTGCTTGTCAGCACATTGTGTTGATTCAGAATGAAGCACATGAAACACATTTGAATCTGTGGGTATGGTCAGCGGCCGGCAGTGGCGAAAGGAAATCAAGCACACTGAAATATTTTATAAAGCCTATTCAGGAATTCGAGAATGAAGCAAACAAGAAAATCAAGGAAATGCGAAAGCGTGAAGCGGCTAAAAAGAGAACTTTA
This sequence comes from uncultured Oscillospiraceae bacterium, assembly GCA_964345325.1. Lineage (GTDB taxonomy): Bacteria > Bacillota > Clostridia > Christensenellales > Aristaeellaceae > CAYFRC01. Next base: position 2,588 of record CAYFRC010000123.1, on the reverse strand, counting down.
CAGATTAAGGTAAGGAATCTTGAAGCGGTTGCAAAAAAAGAAGATACAGCAGAATCATATTTAGCACTTGAAAAAGCAAACGAAGAATTTGAATCATTTGAATTCACGCCACATGTCCAACTGATGCTTGATGACAGCACAACAGAAGCATCAGCATCAATCTTGGCTGAAAACGGGGGATATGGCTTTGTAGCCTCATCAGAGGCACGCATATTTGATATTATGTCAGGCCGTGCATATAACAACGGTGTAAGCAACATAGACCTATATTTGAAAGGCTTCAGCAATGAATATTGCCGCTTCAATAGAAAGAGTGCTGCACCTATTCATATTGAAGAACCGGCAGTCAGTATGTGTCTGTCTGTCCAGCCTGAAAAGTTGAAGCAGAATCTTACTAATTCAGATTTTACTGATACAGGGTTCTGTGACAGGGCGGTTATCATTTCCCCTGAATCAAATTTCGGGAATTTCAAATACAAGCCGGCAATGGTTCAACCCAAAATCACAGCGGAATACAATAACCTTATTTGTGATATTTTGAAGACAAGATTTGATGATAACATGCGGCCAACAGAAAAGAAGTATTTGAGACTGACACCGGAAGCAGATAAAGCGTTTGAAACATATTTCTATGATTGGCAAAACAAGGCAAGAAACGACCTGACAGACTTAAAAGCCTTCGGCAGTAAATTCTTTGAAGTGGTGCAGAAGGTAGCGGCAATCTTTCAGGTATGCGAGAACACAACTAACGGAGAGTGGGAAGATGTATCACTTGAGAATACACAGCGTGCCATCATACTTGCCCACTATCTGGCAGAACAAACTATATTTGTAAGGCGTGGCGGCATGCGGGAAAAGTCTGACAGTGAAGCACAGGCACTGCTTGAAAAGATGCTGAAGCGGCTTAATAAGGTAAGAGAAACAGAACCTGAAAGAACTTTTCTGATTTACCGGGAAGATATTCAACCACATTGCAAAATAGCAGGAAAGTCAAACCGTGAAGGGTTAAACCCGTTATTGCAGGAACTGACAGACCGGAACTATATTTCGCCGCCGGTACTGTATGATGGCAATCAGGAAATGCCACATAGAATTGAAACGGTTGAAAGGGCAACAAAATATTATATTAATGTAAAGGGAGAAGAAAGATGAACAGCGTGGAAGTATTACAAAATGAATACGGTGTAACAACGGTATGGAAAGACAATAGACCGCATTTTACCACACCGAGCAAAGAATTAATTAGTACTGTTTGCGGCGGTGAACCGGATAATAGACTGTGGGCGTTGATGAGAGACATTGACACCAACTGGAAGCGTTACAAGCCGCCAGAGGATAAAAGAATCATCGTGGATTTGCCACGCCAGAAGTTAGTTTTAACTCGTGAGGAAATACTGAAGTGTGTTTCAGCAAATGAAGAAATATACATGGAGGCCTTGAAGCGTGGCAAGTCTGAATTACGCTACTTGGCAAATGAAAGGCGGCAGAAGTATGAACAAGACAAAGAAAATAAGAGAGATAGCAGACAAATACTCTGGAGAGATTGAGGGTTATAAGCAGTATGCGGAAACAAGGCGAGCCAGCAGGACATATACGCAAGAAATAGCATCAGAGTTATATGACAGAATGGTTACATACCTGATAGAGTGCAAGAAGACGGATACGCCTATGGCAGTAGGTAAAATGTGTCTTGCTATGGGGATTGACAGAAAAGCTCTGCACAGAATGAAAACAGGGGAGTATGATTGGCGGCTTTATGAGTATATGGACATTGCCAAAGTAAAGGGAAAAGACATACAGGAAGAGGAAGACGGCTATTTTAAGGGGCATAATCCGCTTCAGTACTGGACAGATGAAAAAGGGGACAGAATACTATTGATGCCTTACTCTGAACTTGTGGCTAAAGGGCTTGCAGAGATTGAATCAGATTGCGAGATGCGGCTATTCGGCAATAAACCCGTTGGGGCTATCTTCTATCTTAAAAGTGTATTCGGCTATTCGGATAATCCTGATACGGCAATAGGTGAAACACCTAAACAAATAGCAACGGATGCCCAAATGCGGCGAGGACTTATAGATACAGGTGTGTATAAAGAAGACGACTTTGACTGGTAGGGAATAGTACACGGTGGCGTGTTATCTGTGATTGATACATAAAGGGAAAACAGCATATACCGAGCAGACACTCATATAAAAAGGCGGCTATTAGAAGAACTTACTTGACATACAGCGAGACTATAAAAAGGCTAATCAGGCCTTTTTTCATGTGGAAGCCGTGTGGAATCAATGTGGAAAAGAAACAAAATCGCTGTAAGCCAGTAATTGCAATGGGCATAGCGGTTTTTAAGGGCAAATGTGGAAATGTGGAAGCAAAATCAGCATGTGGAGATGTGGAACATGTGGTTTAAAGACAATTTTTAAATATATTATATTATATATTTTTTCAATTTACGGCTGTTTTGAAAGTGAATTGTGGCAAATTGGTGGCAAATGAACCATGTACCTGCTTTATCAGACAAATAAAAAACCGCTGAAACGGTTGAAATTCCAACGGGTTTGATTGGTACACCTTCGGGGGTTCGAACCCC
>CAYFRC010000122.1:6042-6293 GCA_964345325.1 uncultured Oscillospiraceae bacterium | reverse complement strand
GCCATAGCGATCCTCCAAAAACAGGCGGCAGGTCATGCTGCCGCCTGTGCTGTGTGCCGTTTACTGAGCGATTTCTTCCATGGCGAAGCACTCGATGATGTCGCCCTCTTTGATGTCGTTGTAGTTTGCAAGCCCGATGCCGCACTCGTACCCCGTTGCGACTACTCTCGCATAGACCTTGAAAAGGCGCAGGGAGTCGACCTTCGACTCGTGTACGACGACGTTGTCGCGCAACAGGCGCGCCTGCGCGT
>CAYFRC010000122.1:2635-6023 GCA_964345325.1 uncultured Oscillospiraceae bacterium | reverse complement strand
CGCCAAAAGCGCATCGCGCTTGTCCTCTTCCAATACGCTCACGCGCACCTTGCAGTAGCGCATATCACGCGTGACTTCCGCGCGCCCGAGGATAGTCTCTTTGAATTTCGGCGCGAGCATGCCCTTGATTGCCGCCTGAATTTCCTCGATGGCGCTGTAGATTACGCGGTACAGGCGGATATCGACGTTCTCACGCTCCGCGATATCGCGCACAGTGTTGTCGTGCCGCACGTTGAAGCCGATGATGATGGCGTTGGATGCCGATGCAAGCGTGACGTCGCTTTCGGTGATCGCGCCGACGCCGCCGTGGATGGCGCGTACGCGAACTTCGTCGTTGGAGAGCTTTTCGAGCGACTGCGTGACCGCCTCGACCGAGCCCTGCACGTCCGCCTTGATGATGAGGTTGAGGTCTTTGACCTCGCCCGCAGAAATCTGCTCGAACAGGTTGTCGAGCGTCGTCTTTCCGACCGATTTGACGAGCGCCGCGCGCAGCTTGTCCTTGCGCTCCTGCGCGACCTGACGGCTGAGCCTGTCGGCGTCCACGGCGGAGAGAATGTCGCCCGCCTCCGGCACGTCGTTGAGGCCGTCGACCTCGACGGGAACGGAGGGACCCGCCTCCTGCGCACTTGCGCCCTTGTCGTCGATCATCGCGCGAACCCTGCCGAACGCGGTGCCCGCGACGATGGTATCGCCCACGCGCAGCGTTCCTTTTTGAATCAGCACGGTTGCGACCGGGCCGCGCCCCCTGTCCAGACGCGCCTCGATGATGATGCCGCGCGCCTTGCGGTTCGGGTTTGCCTTGTAATCCTGCATATCGGCGACCAGCAGAATCATCTCCAAGAGGGTTTCCACGCCCATGCCCGTCACGGCAGATACGGGAACCATGATGGTTTCGCCGCCCCACTCCTCGGCGAGCAGACCGTGTTCGGTGAGCTGCTCTTTGATGCGCTCGGGATTCGCCTGCGGCTTGTCGCACTTGTTGATTGCGACGATGGTCTGCACGCCCGCTGCCTTCGCGTGGTTGATCGCCTCGATGGTCTGCGGCATGACGCCGTCGTCCGCCGCGACGACCAGAATCGCGATATCGGTCGCCTGCGCGCCGCGCGCACGCATAGAGGTGAACGCCTCGTGCCCGGGGGTATCGAGGAAGGTGATCTGCCTGTCGTTGATTTTGACCGTGTATGCGCCGATGTGCTGCGTGATGCCGCCCGCTTCCGACGCGGTGACGCGGGATTCGCGAATGTAGTCGAGCAGGCTCGTCTTGCCGTGGTCGACGTGCCCCATGATGGTGACGACCGGCGGACGGGGGGGGAGGTCTTCCTTCGCGTCTTCGACGTCTTCCTCGCTCAACACGTCTTCTGCGGTCTTGTCGAGCTTCAGTTCAAACTCTATGCCGAATTCCGTACAGACGAGCTGCGCGGTGTCGAAATCCAGTTCCTGATTGATGTTGGCGATGATGCCCAGAAGAAGCAGCTTTTTGATGATTTCGCTCGCGGGTTTGCCGATGCGCTCGGAAAGATCCTTGACGGTGACGGTTTCGGCGGTCATATACGCCTTTTCGATCACCACCGGCTCGGGCTTGAATACGGGCGCAGGCTGCTTTTTCCGCTTGCGCGCGCGGAATACATCGTCGTCCATGCCGCCCCTTGGCGCGGCGGTCTTCGCCTGCTGACGGCGGTTTTTGGCTACGCGCTCGGGATCGACCTGACGCGTGTAGAGCTTTTTGTTGGGATCGTAATTGGATACGCGGTCTTTTTCGACCGTGGGCGCAAGTTCGCCGACGACCTTTTTCTGCCCGAATCCGCCCTGTCCCTGCGGACGCGGCCCCTGCGGGCGACCGGCGAAGCCGCCTTGTCCCTGCGGACGGTTAGCAAATTGTCCCTGCCCCTGCGGGCGACCGGCGAATCCGCCCTGCCCCTGCGGGCGGTTGGCGAATTGCCCCTGTCCCTGCTGCGGGCGGTTAGCGAATTGCCCCTGTCCTTGTGGGCGGTTTGCGAATTGTCCTTGTCCCTGCTGCGGACGGTTTGCGAATTGCCCCTGTCCCTGCGGGCGATTGGCAAATTGTCCCTGTCCCTGCGGGCGATTGGCAAATTGTCCCTGTCCCTGCTGCGGGCGGTTTGCGAAATTACCCTGTCCCTGCTGCGGACGGTTTGCGAATTGCCCCTGTCCCTGCGCCGGGCGATCGGGCTGCTGCGGGCGCGTTTCGGCCTTTGCGGCTTTTTCCTCTTCCGCTCGCTTCGCCTTTTCCGCAAGCTCCGCGGGCCCCGCAGAGAAGGAGTTCATAAACAAGGCAGCTTCGTCATACTGCTTGGAAAGGTTCTCCTTTTCCTGCTCGGATTTGCGTTTCTGCTCCTGACGTGCGATGTCGTCGGCAATTTTTTTGACCGACTGGAGCATATCCTGCGCCTGTTTGCGCGATTTGGACACGCTTTCAAGGAGCTTGGAGGCTCCCGTGCTCAGGTCCTTTGCGGCATCCTGCAATTTTATTCTACTCATCTTTCGTATGCCCCCCCGTGTCCAAATGTGTTTCGCGAACCAGTTCCGCGATGCGTTGTGCAAACCCTTTGTCTGTGACCGCCGCCGCCATGCGCCCGCTCTTTCCGATTGCAGCGCCGAGTTCGTTTTCCCCGATTGTGACGAAGGGCACGTTCCTGTACGCGCAGGCATCCGTTATGGATTTCCTGCCCACGTCCGAAATCGCCTCGTCGATCACCGCAAGGAAACAGCCGTCTTTTTTGATCGCCTGCTCCGTCGGCCTTTCGCCGCTCGTGAGCTTTCCTGCGCGCGCGCAGAGCCCGAGCATGTTCAAAGCTTTCGTCATCGGGGCATCTCCTCGATACTGTGCAGAAGGGCGTCGTAAACTTCCTGCTCGATCTTGACTTCCAGCTCGCGCTCCAAAGCGCGGCTCTTCATCGCCCGCTTCAGGCATTCCGCGTCCGGGCAGATGTACGCGCCGCGGCCTGCTGCCTTGCCCGTAGCGTCTGCGGAAACGATACCCTCCGGCGATTTCACGACGCGGAGCAGTTCCTTCTTCGGCTTCTTCTCGCGGCAGCCCATGCACATGCGCATGGGGATTTTACGCTTTTTCAGCAATGGTTAATCGTCCTTTCAAATCTCCGATTCGCCTTCCGGGAGGGGGAACTCTTCGATTTCGGATGCGATGTCCTGCATCATCTGGCTCTGGCTCTTCAGATCGATCTTCCAGCCCGTCAGCTTGGCGGCGAGCCGTACGTTCTGCCCTTCCTTGCCGATGGCGAGGGAGAGCTGGTCGTCGGGCACGATGACCCGGCAGGCTCTTCCCTCGGGAAGCTGCTGCACGGCGATGACGTCCGCCGGGGACAGGGCCGCGGCCACAAATTCCTCAGGCTCGTCGCTGAACTTTACTATG
>CAYFRC010000122.1:0-2625 GCA_964345325.1 uncultured Oscillospiraceae bacterium | reverse complement strand
CTTTCCGTGGCTGTACGCGTTCGGGGGGCGCGCGGGGCTGAGGGCGCTTGCGATATACTCTGCGGGATCGGACGACCATTTTACGATGTCGATCTTCTCGGTGCGCAGTTCGTTTACCACGTTTTCCACGCGGATGCCGTGGGGGCCTACGCAGGAGCCGACGGGGTCGATCATCTTATCGGTGGAGAAGACCGCCATCTTCGTTCTGGAACCCGCCTCGCGCGCGATGGAGCGAATCTGCACGGCGCCGCTGCGGATTTCCGGCACTTCGAGTTCGAACAGGCGCTTTACCAGTCCCGGATGCGTCCTCGATACCATGACCTGCGGCCCCCTGTTTCCGCGCGCGACCTCGAGCACGTAGACCTTGAGCCTGTCGTTCACGCGATACGTTTCGCCCGGAATCTGGTTTGTGGCATCCATGATGCCCAGCGTGCGCCCGATTTCGACGCATACGTTCTTGCCGTCAATGTGCTGAACGATCGCCGTCAAAATCTCGCTCTCTTTTTCGATGTATTCCTCGTAAATCACGCCGCGCTCCGCCTCGCGGATGTGCTGCACGACGACCTGCTTCGCCGTCTGCGCCGCGATGCGGCCGAAATCGCGCGGCGTCGCGCTCGTCTCGATGAGGTCGCCCACCTCGTAAATGGAGCGGATGCGGCGCGCCTCTTCCAGAGAAAGCTCGGTCAAGGGATCTGTGACCTCGTCGACGACGATCTTGCGCACGAGCACCTCGATCTTGCCCGTGGTGCGGTCGATTTCCGCGCGGACGTTGGCGCTTTTGCCATAGTTCTTTTTATATGCGGAAACGAGCGCGTTTTCGATCGCGCCGAACAAAATGTCCTTATTGATGCGCTTTTCCTTCGCGAGTTCCTCTAAGGACGCGATAAATTCGCGTGTATCGATATTATTGGATGCCACAGTCTTCGCCGCCTTTCTCCTCCGATGCGCCGTCGTCGGGCAACAGTTCTTTGAGCTCCTCCTCGGAAAGCTCGATCACGGGTTTTACGAGGGAAACCTGATTTTTGTCAAAGGACAGATTGCCCTGCGCCGTCTCTATGACGATATCGTCTCCGACAAGCCCAACCAGCGTACCGCGAAGCTGTTTTGCGCCGCCGTAGGGCTTGTACAAATGCAATTCGACCTCATCGCCCTCGTGCCGCGCGAAATCCTGCGGCTTTTTGAGCGGCCTGTCGGCGCCGGGCGAGGAGACCTCCATATAATCGTAATCGATGCGATCTGCAACGGGAAGCAGTTTTCGATGGAGTTTTTCGAGGTCATCCAGCGTGATTCCGCCCTCTTTATCCGCATAAACGCGCAAAAAGCGGCCGGTCGGTTCCTTGACCAGCTCGATATCCACCAGTTCATAGCCCATTTCCAAGGCTATTTTCCCCATTTGCGCTTGCGCCGCTGCAAGCGGCGCCGCCTGTTTTGGCAATGAAACACCCTCCCATAAGACAATGGCAATACATAGCAATGCAATATTCATTATAGCATTCGCTGCCCTGTATTGCAAGCACTCCCATGTTTTTGCCCGAAAATTAACCTGTAAGGAGCCCGGCGTTGCCGTCAAAATACCCTATGCACAGCGGAACAGATGCTATCGGTGTATCGCCATGGTGGCTTTCGGTGGGGAAGGCCGTTCATCGATAGCGGTACTCTTTGTGCAGATGGTTTTTTCGTTGCAAGAAGCGATTGCGGGGCTTTTGACTTGACTAATCACATGCATCCTGATCGCTGCACAGCGCACAAAGGAGCGTGGTTTTTCCTCAACGCCTGCAAAGTGTTCGCCGTTCCCCGTTTTCTGCCGTTTAAGAGACTGGCGCGGATTGTCGGCATCCGCAACAGCCCCTTGCAGATAGAGAAGCATACGTGCTCGATGGTCGCCTGTACGGGATTTATTTGGTAGGAAACGTCGTCTCTGTATCGCAAATTCCGAGCAAGGAGGCATTCGAAGCGATATCGGCAGAAATTCTCGAATCATCAACGCATATTTCCATTATTCGCTCGCTTCATTGTATACCAGATTTGTATATTCGTGCACCTATTCCATGCAGTATATTGCCCAACCGGTTACGTCTCCGAATTTCAATTCGCAGCCGAGCATTCCCGCGAAGATGTTCGGGTCGATGTTCGGCCAAAGGAGCGGAGATATCTCTCCGAGGAAGGAGCCCTTTTCGATAGCGGCAATCTGCTTTTCTACCTGATATTCCACATCGTACCATCGAGCCTCCGGGTCCGGCCGGCGGTCGATGACCTGTCCGCCAAACAAGGCGTAGATGCCCTTCATGCACTCGATAAAATCGGGCTTTTTTTCAATCTGCGGGTCAAAGAACTTCGTAATGGCTCCCTCCTTCAGTGTTTTACGAAAACGGGGAGCTGTACGGATGTACAGCTCCCCCTGGCTATGATGTTGTCGCCAAGTAGGCGAAAACGTATTTCGATTAGCCCAAAATGTTGCGATAGTTTTCGGACGTGGTGATTACGGCGGGCACCGCGACGGACATCTCGACTTCCTTGCCGTCGATGATGTCGAACAGGGTGTTCACGCTGGTAACGCCGATGGCGACATCGGAGAAGAACGGGGAAGCCTTCAGGCAGGAGCCCTTCTCATACTCTTCGGCGGCC
>CAYFRC010000121.1:0-6311 GCA_964345325.1 uncultured Oscillospiraceae bacterium | reverse complement strand
GCATATACGGGAAGCTTTTGAGCGGCACGATGCAGCGGCTGGGGAATACGCCGCGCTGGAGCTGGGACAACTGGATGCGCGACCCCGAGCGCAGCGGTCTGGTGCCGTTCGATCTGCACATTCACGACTTGGATTACATCGTCTCGACGTTCGGAAAGCCCCAAAGCGTGGTGTGCGATCGCGCGCGCGGCGAGAATCAGGACTATATCCACGCGGTGTACCACTTTGACGGCTTTTTCATCGCGACGGAGGCCGCGTGGTACGAGGGGGACTACGTGTTCCAGTGCAATTTCCGCTTCCAGTTTGAAAAGGCGCTGCTCGAATACAAAAACGGCAAGCTGACCGTGTTCCACGCCGGTTCCGCGCCCGAGGAGATCGCGGGCGAGGAGGGCGCAAAGAAAAACGGCATCAACCTCCCCGACAGCAACGCCTATTACAACGAGATTCGCTATTTTACGGACTGCGTGCTGCGCGGCGAGGACTGCGACAAAATCAAACCCGACGAATTGGAAACCGTGCTCGACCTCATCGCGCAACTGAACGCGCGGTAAACCACCCAATTTTGCAAAAGAAAATCCGTCCCCGAAATGTTCGGGGGCGGATTTTGTGGTTATGCGATCAACCAAAGGGATCCGGCATGGGAACGGAGGAATCGCTATCATCCGTACGCGTGATGGGCGACGGGCTCTGCGTGTCTTCGCCGGTGTATTCCCATTCGCCCTTGTCGTTCAATACCCAGCCGTCGTCCTCCGTGCCCTGTTCATCCTCGCCCGTATAGACCCATTCGCCCTTCTCGTTCAGCTCCCAGCCGTCGTTGACCTCGTCGTCGTCCTCGCCGACGTAGCGCCATTCGCCGTTTTCGTCCTGAACCCAGTTTTCATCGTCCGTGGAGTATTCGTCTTCCTCCATGGGGAGCTCGTCGCCTTCCATCCCCTCCTCGGGCGATCCGGCAAAGAGCAGCCTCTGCGCCTCCGTTTTGACCTGTTCCATGATGTCGGGGCGCTTCGCGTAGATATACAGCTCCGCGCTGAGTGCGCCGATGGATATGATGACGGACAGTACGGCAAAAATCGTCGCGAAGGCGAGCCGCACGCGATGCTTTCGCGTGAGCCGGACCGCCTGGCGCAGATACCCGGAGACCGAAAGCAACTGCCCGACCAAGGGCAGCCAGCACAATAAAATCCCGAGCAGGGAGCGGACGAAGCCCGAGCGCATAAAACGGCGTTCTTCTTTTTCGTGGGCGGCGGAATATGTTTCCATAACAGGCAGTGTTCCTTTCCTGAATTCCGGAATAGATTTATCTTTTTAGACGGTAAGAGCGCGAAATAGTTCCATAGTACCTTCCGCGTGAAAAAGTCGGCGTCCGCAGAAGACGCCGACCTGTCGCGTCAGAATCAGCCGACGGAGATGTCGTCGCTATCCGCATCCAGCATTTCGCCCTCGGGCGTCTGCGCGGTCTCGGCGGTGGGCTGCTTGGGAATCTCGATGGGATCCGTTTCGGGCTCTGCCGTGGGGGCGGGCGTCTCCTCCGGCGCACTTTCGATGCCCAGGAACGACGCGATGTCGATATCGATTTCATCCTTCAGGTAGGTGTTCAGCTGCAGGAGCTTATCCTGCCCGAAGGCGACGGCATCCGCCGGCGTTTTGCCGGAGATTACCAAGGTCAGCGAGAAGGCGATCGTAAGGACGATCGCGATGAGAAACCAGCACCAGTAGGAGCGCGTGTAGTTCCTGCGATTCTCATTCCTGCTGAAGGAAAAAAGAATCAGGAACAACAGCCCGATGAGGGGGATCGAAAACAGGATGAAATAACCGATGTATCCCCAAGAGGATATCAGCTTCGTTTCGTACGAATTGCCGCGTCCGCTGTGTCTGCCCATGCGTAACATTCCTTTCTTTTTCCGCGTTATTCCTCAAACCACGAGACTGCGGTTTTCAGTCGGTTGATGATGTCGATGTGCTGGGGACATACGCTTTCGCAATGCCCGCACTCGATGCACTTGGAAGCCTTGCCGCCCGTGCGCGTCGCCCACATATAGTTGCCCTTGGCGCCCTGCGCGTTGCCGTACACTATGCGCGTGTTCATCGCGCTCAAGATGCCGGGGATGGCGATCTCCTGCGGACAGCCTTTGACGCAGTAGGCGCAGCCCGTACAGGGGACGGAGGGGATCGCGCCAAATGCGGCGACCGCATCGGCTATCACCTTTCGCTCCGCATCCGTCAGCGGTGCAAAGGGCGACATGGTGGACAGGTTGTCCGCCATCTGCGCGATATCGGACATGCCGCTTAAAACCGTGATGATGCCGGGAAGCGATGCCGCGAAGCGAATCGCCCACGAGGCAAAGGACGCATCGGGATTGGCGGCCTTGAAGATGTTTGCGACGCTCTCGGGCGGATTGGCGAGGTTTCCGCCCTTGACGGGCTCCATGATGATGACGGGCTTCCCGTGTTTGCGCGCGACTTCGTAGCACGCCCTTGACTGGATGCTGGGCGATTCCCAGTCCGCGTAGTTGATTTGCAGCTGCACGAATTCCGCCTCGGGGTGCGCCGTCAGGATCTCGTTGAGCTTTTCGGCGGTGTCGTGGAAGGAAAAGCCCATGTGCTTTACGAGCCCCTTCTGTTTCAGCTCCGCGACAAATTCCCAAATGCCGAAATCCTCAAAGCACTGAATGCGGTCATCTCCCAGATTGTGCAGCAGGTAGTAATCGAAATACCCCGCGCCCGTGCGCTTGAGGGAGGTGTAGAACATGTTTTTTGCTTCGTCCGCGGTCTTTGCGCCCGCCCATGCGGGAAGCTTCGTCGCGAGCAGGAATTTCTCGCGCGGATAGCGGTCCACCAGCGCTTCCTTGATCGCCTCTTCCGATTTGCCGTTGGAATAGCCGTAGGCGGTGTCGAAATAGGTGAAGCCCTTTTCGAGGAACATATCCACCATGACCTTGGTCTGCTCGACGTCGATGGCTCCGCCTTCCAAGAGCGGCAGCCGCATGAGCCCGAAGCCGAGCTTGCCGATGTTCTCTCCGAGATAGGACATAGTGCGCAACCTCCTTTGTGTATTTGAAAAGAAAATGGGGGAAGGGTCTTGCGCTTCGCGCACTTTGGGGCTACAATAGGGGGAGTAGCGTATTTTTTCGGCGAGGAGATGCGATGTCGATGACCGAAACCCGATACCCGTGGCGGTATGCCCTGTTTCTGATGGCGTATTACGTCACCAATTCCGTGTACCAAGGCTTTATCACCGTGTATTATAAGGGAGAGGGTCTCTCCACGGCGGAAATCGGCCTTCTGAGCGCGGCGGTTCCGATCGTGTCGGTTTTGACGCAGCCGTTCTGGGGCTCTCTTGGCGACCGCGTGAAGAGCCGCAACCAATTGATTCGCTTCCTCGCGTGGGGAGCGTTCCTCATGATTCTGGCGTTTCGCGTATCGTCGAACCCTTGGGTTTTGCTGCCCATCGTATGCGCGTTCGCGGCGTTTTACACCGCGATCCAGCCGATGGGCGATTCCGTGATCTTGGAGGCGCTCACGCCCGAGCGCATCCCGTTCGGCCCCATGCGGCTCGCGGGCGGGCTTTCCTTTGCGGTAGGATCCGTGGTCATGGGGCGCCTCGTCCAAGGGCAGCTCCACAGGGTGATCTACCTCACGGCGGGGCTTCTGCTTTTCGTCTCCGCCTCTACCTACGCGCTGCCTGAGACGAGGGGACACCAGAAGAAGCACGAGAAGGCCTCTATGCGGGCAATCCTGCGCCTGCCGCACATGGCGCCGCTGCTTATCATGGTGACGCTGTTGCAGATCACGATGGGGTACTTCTATACGTTTTTCTCCGTCCATTTCGTCTCGCTCGAAGGCGGAAACGAGGCGCTGCTGGGCTGGTGCTATTTGATTTCCGCCTGCTGCGAAACGCCGTTTCTCCTAATGAGCGACAGATTGTTCGAGAAGATCGGCGTCGGAAAGCTCCTGTGCATCGCGGCGGCGACGATCAGCATCCGCTGGGTGATTTTGGGCACGTGTACCAATGTGCCGATCGTGATGATCAGCCAGGTCTTCCACGGCTGGGGCTTTATCGTGATGACGGTTGCGATGGCGAAATACATCGCCGCGACGGTGCCCGAAAACCTGCGCGCGCGCGGGCAGATGCTGCTTTCGATCTGCGGATTCGGCATCGCGCGCGTGGTCGGGAACTTTGGGGGCGGCCTCCTGGCGAACGCGAAGGGCTATCAGGAAGGCTTTCTGTGGTGCGCCGCGATTTCTATCGCGACACTGTGCATCTTCGCGCCGAAATACCTGCGCATGCAGCCGCTCAACGGGATGGAGGCGCCTTCGGTCAGTCGTCCATAGCGCCCGGCTCGTTGAAGGGCTTTGTGAAGTACGTCGCGCCCCTCGTGCCGTACAGCTCCGGGCTCTTTAGGATGCCCATGGGTTTGAACGTGTATTCGTTCGTCCACAGGTCGCCCGTCGAGCGCCACGAATTCGGGCTCTGGTAGAAGTACACGCCGGGCGTGTGGTGCAGCTGCGCAAAGCCGTTTTGCCTTGTGCCGTACAGGCGCAGCACGATTTCGTGCCTGCCCTTGGGAAGCCCCTTGATTTCCAACGCATAGGGCGAAAACGCGATGATGCCCATATCCTGCCCGTCCGCGAAGACGCGGATGAGCCCGCCCCTGTAGCGCGGAACGCGCAGCAGGAAATCGCCGTCCGCCTCCACGTCAAACCGATAGTCGATATTCCCCGTATAGAACGGGAGTCGCTGCGCCGTCACATCCCCAAAGCCGAGCTTGCGCACGGGGGCGGTGACGGTTTTTTCTATGCCGCGCACTTCCACGCCGAAATCGCCCAAGAGGTAGAAGCACTCCAAATTCGTGCGCCGCCCGATGGGGACTTCGATTTCGAGCACGTTTGTGCCCTGTTCGATGCGCGGAAGCGGTATCGTCTCGATGGACTTGTCCACAAACCAGCCGTCGGGGCGCACGGGAACGGGCTTGCCGTTCAGAAATACCGTCGTCGTCTTTGCGTCCTCGAGCGCGAGTTTCGCGCCGTCCAGCGCGATCCCGCTTGCAAACGAAAAGCGCAGGCGCAACTTGTGCGAGGGCACTTCGTCCTTCAGCATGTAGGGCTGCGTGATCTCTTTTCTGCGCAGCGGGATGCCGAGAGAGCGCCTTGCAGCGTTGTCCAAGCGCAGCAACTCTTCGATCGGCTGCCAATTTCCGTCGTCCACGCGATATTCCGCCATGTCCAGAAGGAGCATGTTCGGCTCGGAGAGCGATATATCCACCGGCTTCATGATGAGGGACATTCCCTGAAGCTGTGCCTTCGCCGGAATCGGAACGGCGGCGCCGCGTCCCTTTTCGAGCCGCAGAAGCAGGCTGTCGTGCATATACCATGTGCGCTCGAACACGGTGTTCCCGTCCTGATACCGGGCGGGGAGCGGTTCGATCGCGCCCGTCAGCGTGTCGTAGACGGTGAGGGCGTATTCGCCCTTTAGGATGAAGCGGTATTTCGGCGTGCGCTCGACATCGGGCGATACGGGATTTTTGCCGTTTGCGATGAAGAGCCATTTGTCCGCGCCGTCGTCGCGCAGTTGGTAGAGGAAGCTTTCCGCCCGCGTGCCGGATGCCGTATAGATATCGAGCGCGCGATAGGGCGCGAGCTTTGCGAGAATCCCCGCAGGGTCGAACGCGCACTTATCGGATGCCTCGTACAGCGGCAAGATGTCCTCGGAATACTCCGCATCCACGTATTCGGGGCAGTCGTCCACGAACAGCAGGTGCCCGCCTGCGGCGCGGAAGGCGGAGAGGATGTCGAGCGTCGTTCTGCGGAGCGCCTTGGAGCAGCAAACGACGACGCAGTCGTATTCCATCTGCCCGACCCTGAGCGGGAAGGAGGCCTTATCGCACTGGTTCGGAAGGCATGCCTCGGACAGGAAGTCGAAATCGATCAGCCCGAAGAGAAGAGATTCGGTCAGGCGCGCAAAGCGCTCGTCCATCTGCTGCCGCTGTGCCGCCGTCTGCTGCGAAGGCCCCCACAAAAGCCAATAGCTTTCGATGGGGTGCACCACCGCGACCTTTACATCGGCTTTGCCGCGCGTGAGCGCCGTGTTGAGCCGCGAAAAATGGTTCTCGATGACGGAATACTCCTGCCACCACGGGGACTGATAGCTTATCGTTGCGGGGTAGTCGCGCTTCGCCTCGCCCTTCATGGTCATCCACGAAAGGTGCGGAACGCGCACGGTGACGCCCAGCGCCGCCTGCCAGTCGCCCTGCAATTTGTAGCCGCGGAAGTCGTAATCCCAACCGGTCACGCCGTACAGTTCGCTCAGCATG
>CAYFRC010000120.1:5960-6385 GCA_964345325.1 uncultured Oscillospiraceae bacterium | reverse complement strand
TCGTGTGCAAGGCGGTATACGATGCTCTTGCCTCCCCTTTCGCAGGAAACATATCCGCCCTTTTGTCCGGAGAGGCTGATTGGCTCTTCGTTCAGAAGCAGCTGGTCTGCGGGCGCTACGTCCTCCTCCAGCAGAATTTTGCCGTTTCCCAAAGCCCTGCCGACCGCAACGCCCATGTGGTTGGGCTTTTCCGTGCTCATCAGTTCCGCATCGTCCGCGCCGAAGAAATACCCTTTTGTAAAGCCGCCTCGGTTGAATATCTGGCGCAGTTCGTTCACTGCATTCGGGTTTTCGATGCCGTCGATGGCTTCGCGGTAGATTTTCGTGACGATCGCGACGTATTCCGGCCGCTTCAGCCGCCCCTCCAATTTCAGGCTCACGACGCCCGCATCGCGCAGCGCCTTGAGGTTTGGAAGCGTCATGAG
>CAYFRC010000120.1:2393-5950 GCA_964345325.1 uncultured Oscillospiraceae bacterium | reverse complement strand
GCCCGTCTTCTCTGCCAATGTGTACGGGAGCCTGCACGGCTGGGCGCACATACCGCGGTTGCCGCTCCTTCCGCCCACCATCGAGGAAAACAGGCACTGCCCCGAGCAGGCTACGCACAGCGCGCCGTGGCCAAACGCCTCCACCTCTACTCCCTCATCCGCGCATTCGCGGATGTCCGAAAGCGTCGCCTCGCGCGCGATGATCATGCGCGCATAGCCGTTTTCGAGGCAGAAGCGCGCGCCGTATCTGTTGTGCAGCGCCATCTGCGTCGAGGCGTGCAGCGCGAGGTTCGGGAGCATTTGCCGAAGCGCCTTCCCTACGCCAAAATCCTGCACGATCGCCGCGTCCGCGCCCGCATCCGAAAGCTGCCGCGCGACGTCCTCGAGCAGGGGCATTTCCTTTTCCTTGACCAACGTATTTACCGTCACATACACTTTTTTGCCGCGCTCGTGGCAGTATTCGCACGCAGAAACGAGTTCGTCGCGGCTGAAATTCCCCGCACCCGCGCGCGCGTTGAGCGCGTGCAGCCCGAGGTATACGGCATCCGCGCCGTTGCGAATCGCGGCGAAGAGCGATTCCATGTTGCCCGCAGGCGACAAAAGCTCCATCAAACCGTCTCCTCCTGCGCGCCGGATGTGAGTCCGTAGCGCGCATGCGCACGTTCGAGTTCCGCGCGAAGGTGCCTGTTTTCGTCCTGCGCCTTTAGCAGCTCGTCGCAAAAGCTCAGGCACGTGAGTACCGCCGCGTCCGACTGCGCCACCCGCGTGGCAGTTGCGATATCCGAAATCTGCCTGTCGACCGTCTGCGCCACGCGCTGCATGTATTCCTCCGTGTCGTAGCTCAGAACCGTATAGTCCCTGCCCGCAACGCGGATTACGATTCGCCTTTTTTCCATAGTGTTTCCCATGCCGGCGCGGCTCCGGCGAAGTGTTGCAGAAAACGGACGCCGCAAAATTGTCCGTTTTGGCGTTATTCCCTCGTTCGCAGAACAATCTTATGAATTTCCGGCATTGCGCCGACGCGCAGCGGCAGGCGGCTCATCCCCACGCCGCACGACACGAGAAGCCGCATCCCGCCAAAATCCCTTTCGCCCGAGGCGATAAAGTACGGATTGTTTCGGATTTTTTTACGCAACAGGAGATACGGGGAAATCCGCCCAATGCGAATCTGCCCGCCGTGCGTGTGCCCGCAGAGGACGAGGTCGGGCGTTGCGCGACCCTCCGACAAGACGCGCGGCAGGGCGTGCGGCGAGTGGCTCGCCAATAGCACGAAATCGCCCTTCTTTCGGTTCAACGGAAGCGACGACGGCTTCGGCTGCCCGTACTTTGCGTCGTCGCAGCCGCACACGACGAGTCGCCCGCCCGCGACCGGAATTTCCATCCATTCGTTCGCCAAAAAGCGCACGTCCGATGCGGCACACAGCTTTTTGAGGCGCTTGTAGCTGCCGCGAAAGCACTCCCAATCGTTGTTTCCGGGGACGCACACCTTGCAAATCTCCGCGGGGATGCTCGCCATCCGCGCAAAAAAAGCCTCCTGCTCCCGTTCCGATTCCGCGTTGTCCCCGCCGATGACGAGGATATCGGGCGCAAGCGCGCGAATCGTCTCGCACAGCGCGTCGAGCGCGCGCTCGGGAAAGGAGCGCGAATGGTGTACATCCGCCACGAAGACGATGTTTTTCCCGTTCAGCCCCTCGGGGAGATTTTTAAAGGCGTATTCCCTCTCCCGCACGGCGGGTTGGTGCCCAGAAAACGCGATGCAGCTCATTTCAGTATAACTCCCATGATCCGCGCGACATCCGCCGCCTGCTCGTAGGCGAAGACCGCGCCGCGCAGGCTGTTCCCCGCCGCGCGCAGGTTTTCGATCTCGCAGGTCGAAAAATCGATTCCCTTAAGCCTCGTTTCCAGCATTTCCGCCGTTCGCAAATCGCATTTTTCAAACGCCACGTCTTTCAGCACCGCGTTATTTGCCATCGCCCCGCGCAGGATACAGCCGATCAGCTCCGTCGCCTGCAGCCTCGCCTTCGTGAAATCGGCATACAGCATTTGGCAGTTTTCAAACAGCACGTGCGAAAGCGTCGCCTCGGACAAATCGGTGCCCGTCAGGCGGCAACCTTTCATCTCTGTGCGCAGTATGGCACAACGCGGAATGCGCAGCGCGGACAAATCGCATTTTTCAAAGGCACAGTCCTCAAAGGAGAGGCGCTTCACCTGCATTTCGGAAAACGTGCAGCCCGTAAAGGTGCACTTGGAAAATTCGAGCCTTTCGGCGTAGATGTCCGAAAGCGACTCCGCACGGAAGGCAAAGCCGCGTATTTCGTCGCGCGATATGACCGCGCGCTGTGCAATTTCGGAAAGGTTCGCCCCTTCGCACAGCGGTTCCCCCCACCTCGGCAAAAGGCGCTTCATCCCGCCGCCCCCAGAAGCACGATGCCCGCGATGCCGACCACAGCCGAGAGGATCGTCTTTTTCGTGCACTTTTCGCGATACAGGAAAACAGACAGGAAGACCGACAGCAGCACGATTCCGCCCTCGATGAGCGGGATCAAAAGCGACGCCTCCATCGCGCGGAAGCCGTACATCACCGCGAGATTCCCCCCTGCGGTGCCTGCGCCCGCCAGAAGCGACAGGAGTAGCTGCTTCTTTCGCGCGGTTTTCCCGAGCCATGGCGCGAGGGATGTGCCCCGCATCTTAAGAACCAACGCACACGCGCTGCAGATGATCGCCGTACACAAAAACCAATACATGCAATACGTCAGTTCAGAAACGTTCGACGCGGCGCGCGTATAGGATTTGCTTATCGTGCTCGTGAGCCCGCTGAGAACCATCGCCAAAGCGGTGAATAGGAGCCACTTCGCATCCCCCGCCGCTTCCTTTTCGCCCAAAGAGTTGAGCGCAAAGAGCCCCAACATGCACGCCACGCCCGCGACCTTCAACCACGTAACGCTTTCGCCCCAGAACAGGCAGCCGACGACAGTCGGGATGAGCATCCCCGCGCGCGTGAGCAGCGACGTCAGTCCCAAAGGTCCCGACGCCACCGACAAAAGCCCCATCGTGAGGAGCAGCGTGAAGTTGATCCCCGCGATCAGGGAGAACTTGAGCACGGTCCCGTCGGGCACTGCGAGCCCGCCGAAGCACGCGCAGATCGCCGCCGCGATCGCGAGCGTGAGCGCGTTGTGGATCATCATGCCGGCGAGCCCTGCGGGCATCTGTCTGGTAAATTCCTTGTTGGCAAAGACCTGTATGGTGAAAATCGTCACCGCTAAAAGGACATATCCCATGGCAGCCTATCCCCTTTCGACCTTGTCAACCTTCTCTACGGCATCATCCATCACGCATGCGATGACGGGAACGCCCTTGTCCCCGCGCTGCTGGATGCGAATCGTCTCCGTATTGAGTGTCGTCTGCCCGCTGCGCTTGAGCGTAACCGTGAAATCGAACGGTTCCTTGACTGGGAGCGCCGCGACGAGCTTCGCGCCGTTTGCGGCGTTTTTCACGAATTTGAAGCATGTAACGCCCTTGCCGCCGCGCCCGCGCGGATCGAAATCCACCAGCAGGCA
>CAYFRC010000120.1:0-2381 GCA_964345325.1 uncultured Oscillospiraceae bacterium | reverse complement strand
CGCGATCGCGGAGAGGACGGCATCGTTCGCGCCGAGCGCAATGCCCCGCACGCCCGCCGTCATGCGCCCCGTCGTCGGGACCTCGGAAACGTCAAACTGCATCGCCATGCCCAATCGCGTAATCAAGAGCAGCAGCTTTTCTTCGCCCATGCGCGAAACGGATACGAGCCTGTCGCCATCTTTTAGGGTGATTCCGGAGAAGCGGTTCTTTCGCACCTCGTAATCGGCGTATTTGCTCCGCTTGACCTGCCCCTTTTCCGTGACGAACAACAACACGCCCGCATACCCGTCGCCATCTGGCAGCGCCCATACCGCGATCAAAACTTCGTCGTTTTCGAGCCCCGGCAGCAGCCCGCTCAGCGCCAAGCCCCTGTCCTTCGGGCGGCATTCGGGAATCTGCGAAACCTGCGCGGGATAGCAGAAGCCCTTGTCCGTGACGAAAAACAGCTTGTCGTCCGTCGTCAGGCGGAAGACCGTCCCGCCCTCCTCGGGCGTCCTGCCGGAGGACAGCCGTCGTAAGAAGCCGCCGTCCGTGATCTGCACGATCACATCTTCCGCGACGGGCTTTTCCTCCTCGATGACGATCTCCCCGTTCGGCTTCGGTATAATCTTCGTGCGCCGCGCGTCCGCGTATTTCTTTCGCGTCTCAAGCAGCTCTTCGCGGATGACCTGCAGCAGCTTCTTTTCGCTTTTTAAGATTCCCTCTAATTTTTCGATCAGCTTGCGGAGTTCCTCGTATTCCTTTCGCAGCGAAACGATTTCGAGGTTGGTCAGCCGCTGCAGGCGCATGTCCAAAATCGCCTGCGACTGAATCTGCGTGAAGCCGAACCGCTCGCACAGGTTCGTCCGCGCATCCGAAGGCGTCTTGCTCGCGCGGATGATACGGATTACCTCGTCGAGGTTGTCCACCGCCTTGATGAGCCCCTCCAGGATGTGCGCGCGCGCCTTGGCCTGCGCGAGTTCGTACTGCGTGCGCCGCGTGACGACCTCCTTTTGGTGGCGGATGTAGTGCGCGAGTACCGTCTTGATGCCCATCTGCACGGGCTTTCCGCCCGCGATGGCGACGATGTTCACGCCGAAGGTGACCTGCAAATCCGAATACTTATACAGCGCATTCAGAACATTCTGCGGATTCGCGTCCTTTTTCAGCTCGACGACCGCGCGCATGCCCGTGCGGTCGGATTCATCGCGGATATCGTAGATGCCGGAAAACAGGTTCTTCTTGTCCTCGCTCAGGCGGAGGATTTTTTCGAGCATGGCGGCCTTATTCACCTGATAGGGAACTTCTGTCACGACGAGAAGCGTCCGTCCAGCGGATCCCTTTTCGATATCCACCTTCGCGCGCACCTGCAATTTTCCGCGCCCCGTTTCGTATGCGGCAAAGAGCTCCTCATCCTCGAGCAAAATGCCGCCCGTCGGGAAATCCGGCGCGGGGATGTGCTTCATGAGCTCTTTTGTGGTGATATTGGGGTTGTCGATCTGCGCGATGGTGCCGTCGATCACCTCTGCGAGGTTGTGCGGCGGGATGTTCGTCGCAAGTCCCACGGCGATGCCCGTAGCGCCGTTGACCAGCAGGTTCGGAAACCTGCCCGGCAATAGGCACGGTTCCTTCTGCGTGTCGTCAAAGTTGAGCTGGAAATCGACCGTGTCCTTGTCGATGTCGCGCAAAAGCTCCAGTGCCTGCGGCGTCATGCGGGCTTCGGTGTAGCGCATCGCAGCGGGGCTGTCCCCGTCGATGGAGCCGAAGTTGCCGTGCCCGTCCACGAGCGGCGCACGCATGACGAAGGGCTGCGCGAGCCTCGTCAGCGCGTCGTACACGGAGGTATCCCCGTGCGGGTGGTATTTGCCCAAGCAATCGCCCACGATGCGGGCGCACTTGCGGTGCGGCTTGTCGGGCGTAAGCCCCAACTCGTGCATGGTGTACAAAATTCGCCGCTGCACGGGCTTAAGCCCGTCCTCGACGCGCGGGAGCGCCCTTTCCAATATGACGAATTCCGAATACGGCATCATGCACTCGTGCATGACATCTTCCATAGGTCGCTGGAACACGACCTCGCCGCGCGGCGGAATATCCGACGGCTTTTTCTTATTCTCCCTTGCCATGTCCGTCGCCTCCTATCTGCACGCGCTCCATGAAGGTATCTTCCTTGTTGAAATCCGCGTGTTCGGAAATGTAGAGCCTGCGCGGCTCGACCTTGTCGCCCATGAGGATCGTGACCATGCGCTCCGCCTCCACGGCGTCCTCGATCGTCACCTGCATCATCTTGCGCTTGTCGGGGTTCATCGTCGTCTCCCAGAGCTGCTCGGGGTTCATTTCCCCCAAGCCCTTGTAGCGCTGCAGGGTATAGCCCCTGCCGAGCCGCTTTATCGCCGCATCAAGC
>CAYFRC010000119.1:0-6465 GCA_964345325.1 uncultured Oscillospiraceae bacterium | reverse complement strand
CCGGCATGACGGGCTACTACAGCTGCGCCGTGTGGATCGGGCACGACATCTATAAGCCGCTCACCTCGAGCGCGACCGGCGGCAAATACGCCGCGCCGCTCTGGGCGGCGATCATGAAGGCGGTACACAAGGAGCGCGGCATTTCGCAGAATCGGGACATCATCCCGGGCGATCCGTCCGATTACGGGCTCGTCAAGGCGACGGTGTGCGCCGTCAGCGGCATGGCGCCCACGGACGCCTGCCAAAGGGACGCGAACGACTACGGCGCGAATACCGACTACTATCTGAAGGGTACGCAGCCCAAGCAGCCGTGCAACATGCACCGCACGATCACCCTGTGCATGAAGAGCAAGAAAATCCCCTCGGACTACTGCCGCTCCACCTCGACCTATGGCGTAATCTACCTGCCCGAGGGGCACCCCCTGCGCTACGACGACATCGACAAGGTGCGCGACTATTTCATCGGCGCATCGTCCGACAAGGGCGCGTCCTCCATCGGCGTGTGCAATAAGTGCAAAAAGAAGGGGACGACGAGCGATACGCAGACGGATGCCTCAAAGCTCACCGTGGTTACGGACAAGGCCATCGGCCTAATCGAAACCGCGAACAAGATGCTCGACGGCTCGACGCTCAACACCTCGCAAAAGAAAAAGCTGAAATCGGTCATCGACAAGACGCAAAACGCGGTGGACAGCCAGTCCTACTCCGCCATCGTAAAATACGGAAAGCAACTGCAAAAGCTCGTGAAGAAGTATTCATAACGGGGCTTGCGCAAACCCCGCAAAAGGTGTACAATAGGTTCACAACTTTGTAAGGAGGTTTTTCCCATGAACAAGGTCAAAATCGGCATCATCGGTTGCGGCGGCATCGCGAACGGAAAGCACATGCCCGCCCTCAAAAGGCTGCACGACGTAGAGATGGTCGCGTTCTGCGACATCATCGAAGAGCGCGCGGTCAAGGCAGCGAAGGAATACGGCGTGAAGGGCGCGAAAGTCTTCACAGACTATAAGGAGCTTTTGAAGCTGGATCTGGACGTCGTACACGTCCTGACGCCGAACAAAATGCACTCCTTCATCACGGTGGACGCGCTCGAATCCGGAAAGCACGTCATGTGCGAAAAGCCCATGGCGATCAACTCCGCCGAGGCGAAGAAAATGCTCGACGCGGCGAAGCGCACCGGAAAGAAGCTGACGATCGGCTACCAGAACCGCTTCCGCGGCGAGTGCATGTACCTCAAAAAGTGCATCGAAGCGGGCGATCTGGGCGATATCTACTACGCGCGCGCGCAGGCGATCCGCCGCAGAGCCGTTCCCACGTGGGGCGTGTTCCTGGATGAGGAAAAGCAGGGCGGCGGCCCCCTGATCGACATCGGCACCCACGCGCTCGACCTGACGCTGTGGGAGATGAACAACTACGAGCCCGCCATGGTCGTCGGCACGACGTTCAGGAAGCTCGCGGATACCGAGAACGCCGCCAATGCGTGGGGTTCCTGGGATCCCAAGAAGTTCACCGTCGAAGACAGCGCGTTCGGGTTCATCCGCATGAAAAACGGCGCGACCATCGTTCTCGAATCCTCGTGGGCGCTCAACACGCTGCTCGTGGACGAGGCGAAGACGATCCTGTGCGGCGACAAGGCCGGCGCGGACATGCTGGGCGAAGACGGCGGCCTCCGCATCAACGGCGAGCGCTTCAGCAAGCTCTACACGCTTACGCCCGAGCTCAAGTCTGGCAGCGCGGCGTTCTACGAGGGCGAGATGGGCGGCGCGCCGCAGGACATCGAAGCGCGCATGTGGATCGACCACGTCAAGGACGATTCCAAGCCGCTCGTGACCAAGCCCGAGCAGGCATTCGTCGTAACGCAGATTCTCGAGGCGATCTACGAATCCCAAAAGACCGGAAAGGCCGTCTATTTCGACTGATCGCGAAAAAACAAGAGAGCCGGAAGCGACTGCCTCCGGCTCTTTCCATAGTCATTCCTTGTCCTTGCGGACGAGCGGGACTTTCGTCCCGTCGGGATACTGTACGACCGTGTTGTCCAGCACCTGTTTCGCCCCTTCGCGAAACGCCCGCAGGTACTCTTTGCGCAGCCGCGCGCGTTCCTCTGTTTCCTCGTCGGTTAAGGGGCGCTCCTTGGCGATGCGCGCAAGCTCGTTGATTCTGTCGATGCATTCGATCTGCATAGATTTATCCTC
The DNA here is from genome assembly GCA_964345325.1 of uncultured Oscillospiraceae bacterium. Taxonomy (GTDB): domain Bacteria; phylum Bacillota; class Clostridia; order Christensenellales; family Aristaeellaceae; genus CAYFRC01. Next base: position 4,273 of record CAYFRC010000119.1, on the reverse strand, counting down.
CAAATATCTCTTTGAAAAGGCAGGAAACGAAAATGATTCGCGGAAAATTCATCCTCTCGACGGAAGACGCTTCCGAGGTATTCGCACTGCGCGAAAAGGTGTTCGGCGCGGGCGAAAAGGACGCGTTCGATACTATGGCGGTGTACGCCGTCGCCTACGACGAAGACGATGCCGCAAGCGGCGCGGGCAGGCTCTATATCGACGGAGACGGTGCCTTCACCGTGGATACGGTGGGCGTTCTGCCCGATCGGCGCGGAAGGTATCTGGGCGACCTGTTGATGCGCATGCTGCTGTACCGCGCGCTGGAACTGAACGCGCCGCGCGTGCACCTGTTCTGCGGGGACGATGTCGCGCCCTTTTTCGCGCGCTACGGATTCAAGGGCGCGGGCGAAGGCGAAATGTGCGCCGCTGCCGCCGAGATCGACATCGAGGGCTCCTGCGGCCACTGTAAGTAACTTATACTTTCCTGTTGCCCGTACGCTTGGGGCGCTTCAGCCGCAGCGCAGCCTGATAGGCAGACAGTACACACAATATGCCGATCATCCACTTGGTTATGCCGTTGTCGATAAACTGCATGGCACTGTTCACATTGTCGATAACGAGCAGCACGATCAGCATCCCCGCGAACACGATTGTCGCGTGGGCAAGAATTCGTTTATCCATCTCTCAACCCCCGCTTCCCTCGATGTAGATGATGTCGCTGCTTTCCCTGCCGCCCTTGTAGGGCGCATTGACCGTTTTCCCGTTAAACACCATGACGGAGGATCTGCCGCCATCCAGATTGTACGCCTTTTTGCAGCCGAGCTGTGCCATGAGCGCGGAGAGCTCCGTAAGCGTCATGCCGCTGCTCGTTTTATCTTCGCGGCTCGTCTGCCTGCCGTCCACCGCCACGAGGCAGTAGTGCCCCGGCGCATAATACCCGATCGCCGTGCGCGGGTTTTTCGGCGCGACGGCGTGGGTAAAGCCGACGATCGCGCTGCCGTCCTCATCCAAGAGCGACGGTCCGAACGACCACGCCTGCAGCGGTTTTTTTGCCGTTACAGCGTCCAAATCGAAATTCTTCGAGGAATATATCTCCATCGTGCCGTCCGCAAACAGGAGGCAGGTGTCGTCCGACATCTGTTTGCGGTAGAACTTGCCGTTTCGTATGACGAGCCCTTTTTTGCGCATCCCGAAATAATCGCCGTTGCACGCCAAAATCGCGTTATTCCGCTGCGCCATGGAAGGAACGCCCTCGCTGTGGCCGGTCGCCGCCTTGTCCTTGGCAAAGGCGGTTTTAATGAGCGACGGATTTTTCACGCGGATGTCCGCGACGGTATACCACGAGGCCGCACTGCGCCCCGTGGAGATTTCGATGCGCACGGAATCCGTCGCGTAAGACAAATCCTCCAAAATGCGCTCGCCGTTCGTAAACGGGCTCGCATCTTCGGATGGTTCTTCCGCATCGGGGGAGGATTCTTCCACGTCGGTGGAGGGTTCTTCTGCATCCTCAGCCGCGAGAGGTTCGCCCGCTTCCGTGGGAAGATCGCCCACATCCGAAACGAACTCGATGGCCTCCATGTAGCTCGGCTTGACGTGGTGAAAGTACGTGACTACGACAAGTCCCAAGCCGATCAGCAGGATATCCAGCAGGATATTCTGCACGGCATAGGGCACAGCAAGGCTCTTGCGCTTCCTTCGCATGGCTCTTTCCCCTCGTCAATCAGAATTTGACGACTCTCTCCGGCGCAGTGAAGGATGAGAACACCGCCACCGCATCCTGCATGTAGAAGACCTCGGTATTGTCGTCGTTTTCGTCGTATCTCAAGCGAAGATACGGATATGCGTCCAGCATGTGCTTTTTCGCCTCGACCCGTTCATCCTCGATCAGCCTGCACGATACGCGAAGCCACCTTCCGTCCCGAAAGGCGCAAATCTCGGCGCGCGGGTTGGCATGCAGCTGTTTCGATGTGGGCTTGACCTTGCCCGTTTGGATATAGAGCCTGCCCTCAAACAGATCGATCGTGCCGAAGGGGCGCACGCGGGGCGCGTCGCCCTCAACCGTCGCGAGATAGTACGTGCCGCATTCTTTCAGAAAATCGTATACTTCCTGCATGGCTTTGTCTCCTTTCCGCGAAAAACGCGCGTGTAAAAAAAGCCCCGCCGCAAAGGCGGCAGGGGGCACGATGCATTACTTGATCTCGACGGTCGCGCCGACATCCGCAAACTGCTTCTTGATCTTCTCGGCTTCTTCCTTGTTGACGCCTTCCTTGATCGTCTTGGGCACGTTGTCGACGACTTCCTTGGCTTCCTTCAGGCCCAGCGCGGGGTTGACCGTGCGGACTTCCTTGATGACCTTGATCTTCTCGGCGCCGACATCCTTCAGGATGACGTCGAACTCGGTCTTCTCTTCAACGGGGGCAGCTTCGGCTGCGGCGGCGGGCGCGGCGGCGACTGCTACGGGCGCGGCTGCGGAAACGCCAAACTTCTCTTCCAGCGCCTTCACGAGCTCGGCGAGCTCGAGAACGGACATAGACTCAATAGCGGAAATGATTTCTTCGCGGTTCATTGTGTTTTCCTCCCATAATAATGTTGCATTGTGTTGTTATTGGTTGACCATTCGGCGAGGATTATTCCTCTCCCGCCTTCTGCTTGCGCACGGCATCGATCGCGTACACGAGCGAGCGCAGCGTCGCGGACAGTACGCCCACGAAATTGGTGATCGGCGCATTCAGGCTGCCCATCATCTTCGCGATGAGGACCTCCTTCGGCGGCAGATCCGCCAAAGCCTGTACGCCTGCGATGTCCAGCGCCTGCTTGTCGAGCAGGCCGCCCTTGATCGCGGTCTTCTTGGCCTTCTTGACGAACTCCGTCAGCACCTTTGCGGGGGCAACGGCGTCCTGCATTCCGAAGGCGAACGCAGTGGGCCCCTTCAGGTAGGACTCCATGCCTTCCACACCCAGAGCCTTCATGGCGAGGCTGACGAGCGTGTTCTTATAGACCACGTAATCGATGCCCGCATTGCGGCACTGGTTGCGAAGCTCGGTGACTTCCGCCACGGTCAATCCGCAGTAATCATACAGCACGACCGAATGCGCTGCCTCGATCTTCTGCTTGATTTCCTCGACGACCTGTTGCTTCAGTTCAAAGTTCTTGGACATTGTATACAGCACCTCTTTTCCGTCCGGGATCGAGGCTTATAAAAATCGCCCATACGCGCGGCGTAAGGGCGACAAAATACCTGTCTTCCATTTACGCCTCGGCGGGTGGCACAAAGCCTTTGAGCAGAGCGCCCGCTGTCTGTGGCATGGCTTTTTCATAAGCACTGGCAAAATTATACACCATAAATCGCGCTTTGTCAATTGCATCGCAACGTAAAATGTTGTATAATAAAGAGGAACCACGCTGATTTTAAGGAGGAACCGCCACTATGCATACGATTGCCCGCCTTCCCGCGCTCCCCCTCGTCGTGAACGACCCGTATCTTTCGATCTGGTGCGCCGCTGACCTTCTGACGGACGTCGATACGACGCACTGGGCGGGCGAAACGAAGCGCCTTCGCGGAACGATTACGATCGACGGGAAGCGCTATCGCTATCTGGGGCTGGGCGAGGACTGCGCAATGGAAACCGTATCGCAGCGCGTGACGCCCACGTCCACCGAAACATGCTTTCAGGCATCCGGCGTAAAGCTGACGCTGACTTTTACCACCGCGCTGCTCCTTGGCGACCTCGACCTTTTGTCCGCACCCATAACGTTTGTGCGGCACAAGGCGGAGTCCACAGACGGCAAGGCGCACGACGTATCTGTTTCCTTGCGCGTGTACGACGACATTTGCTACGACGGGGGCATTCGCCCCGAAATCCGAAAAGCGGGCTACGATTTGGACGGGCTGCACGTCGCCTATTGCGGGCAGGCACAGCAGAAAGTTCTGTGCCACTCGGGCGACCATATCACGAGCGACTGGGGATATCTGTACGTCGCCTCGAGGGACGGCGCGAAATATTTCGACGACTATCTCGAAACGGGCTCGTGCGGCAAGACAGACAGTGAAAACGCACTTTCGTCTGTCACGCTCATCGGCTATGACGATATCGCATCCATCAACTACTTCGGAACCCTCACCAAGGCGTGGTGCTTCAAAGACGGCGTAACCATGCCGCAGCTGCTTAAAAAATTCGATGCCGAGGGCGAGAAAATCCTCGCGCGCTGCGAAGCGTTTGACCGGGAGCTCATCAAAGAAGCCTATGCCAAGGGCGGCGACGACTACGTCAAGATCGTCTCTGCCGGCTAC
>CAYFRC010000118.1:0-6514 GCA_964345325.1 uncultured Oscillospiraceae bacterium | reverse complement strand
TTAGGGAAAACACCTATCTTAGTCGTGCCATTGAAGTACAGAAAAATCAAAAAGTCATAGACACAGGATTGTATGGCATCATAAGGCATCCCATGTATAGTGCGACATTGCTTTTGTTTCTCTCCATGCCGCTTGTATTAGGTTCAATATATTCATTCCTGATTTTTCTCGCCTATCCTTTTATCATCGCCAGGAGAATAAAAAGTGAAGAACAATTGCTTGAAAAAGAACTGGAAGGCTATCGTGAGTATAAACAAAAAGTGAAATATCGCTTGATACCATTCATTTGGTAATATCAGAATACGAATCTCCACTATGCCAGGCTATTTTATCGTGCTAAAATAGTGAGAGAAATAAATAAAAAAATGCGAAAAGGTGTTCTGGCGAAAGTGACCGCTGTACCGCTGTATCGCTGTCGCTGTACAAGTGTTGATAATGGAGAAATAATGTGAGTGAGAAGATTCTGGTAGTCGATGATGAAAAAGAAATAGCCGATCTGATTGAGGTCTATCTGAAGAATGACGGATACACGGTATATAAGTTCTATAATGGCACGAATGCTTTGAAATGCATTGAAGAAACGGATCTGGATCTGGCAATACTGGATGTAATGCTGCCGGATATCGATGGTTTTCGTATCTGCCAGAAGATTAGAGAAAACTACTTTTATCCTGTAATTATGCTTACCGCCAAAGTTGAGGATGGCGATAAGATTATGGGACTTACAATTGGAGCCGATGATTATATTACAAAACCTTTCAATCCTTTGGAGATAGTCGCCAGAGTGAAAACGCAGCTGAGACGATATGTCCGCTATAATCAATCCGTTAACAAGCAGCCCGCCCCAAATAATGAACATGACATAAGAGGGCTGCAGATAAACAGGGATAATCATAGGTGTTATCTGTTTGGGAAGGAGCTGCAGCTGACGCCTATAGAGTTTTCAATTCTCTGGTACCTGTGCGAACACCAGGGTAAAGTTGTATCGTCGGAAGAATTGTTTGAGGCAGTCTGGGGAGAAAAATATTTTGATAATAACAATACCGTCATGGCTCACATCGGAAGATTGCGGGAGAAAATGAATGAGTCAGCCAAGAAGCCCAAATTTATTAAAACAGTGTGGGGAGTAGGGTATACCATTGAATAAACCAAAGAGAAAAATAAATATGAATAAGCAGCGCAGCAAGGAATCACGAAGGCTGCTGATACAGTACTTTTTATCTCTTGCCGCATACACCGTACTGCTAATCTTTTTTACGATTATAGTGTATAATTTTTTTTCTACGTTCTATTGGCAGCCTGAAAATCCTCTATATCGGACTTTGCAATTTATTCAAGATTATTTCCCGGTGTTTGCCGGCATTGCCTTCCTAACCGGCTGGACTGTAATAACCTATTATTTTATTTCAAAACCCCTTCGTTATCTGGATGAAGTAGTAGAGGCTGCGGAGCAATTAATAGTTCCGTCCGGTAATCCGATCATTCTGTCAGATGCACTATTCAATACAGAAGTTGAATTGAATAGAGTTCGTGAAAAGGCTTTAGAGAATATAAGGACAGCAAAGGAAGCCGAACAGCGAAAGAATGACCTGGTAATGTACCTGGCACATGACTTGAAAACACCATTGTCATCAGTGATTGCCTACTTGACATTGCTAAGAGACGAGCAACAGATATCCGATGAGCTGAGGGAACGATATTTATCTATCGCATCCGATAAAGCGGAACACCTCGAAGATCTTATAAATGAATTCTTCGAAATAGCTCGATTTAACCTCTCTAACATAACTCTTGAGTACAGCACGGTAAGTTTAACCCGCATGCTTGAACAGCTTACATACGAGTTTAAACCTATATTGTCAGCCAAGAATTTAAACTGTGAGCTTAAGGCAGCTCTTGACTTAATGATAAAATGCGATGTAAATAAAATGCAGAGAGTATTAGATAATTTGCTGCGAAATGCTGTAAATTACAGCTATGAAAATACAACTATCAGAGTGGAAGCCGAGCAAAAAGCCAATAATATGTGTATCCGGGTAATCAACGAAGGTGACACAATTCCGGAGGAAAAGCTGGATAGAATATTTGAGCAATTTTTCCGCCTGGATACGGCTCGAAGTTCAAGTACGGGCGGAGCGGGTCTGGGGCTTGCCATTGCAAAAGAAATAGTGGAACTGCATCACGGGGAAATATCCGCGGACAGCACTGACGGTCTGACCTGTTTTGAAGTCACTATTCCTGTATCGTAAGAAAATCGTAAGAATTTCCTCAGAAAGAAAATAGAATATCTTTTGATCAAACGAATAAACGGCACTCTTGTTATCAGTACAATTACAGTACGAAACAAGAGTGTTTTGTTTTGTAAATAAACATGCTAAGGAAGTGATTTATATGTCGAGAAAAAGATTAACGCAGATATTCCCTTTTTTGCTCCCTCTCCGCAAGTGGCAAAAGAAAAAAACTTTCTACTCAAAAATGAATTCTGACGGACGAAGATACTCAAGGGGAATATCTGAAGAACTATTGCCCAACACCGTCTTTGAAACATCATCACTCATGCTGAATAAAAACAGTGGATTTGATATGCAGTACCAGATCAATAAGGTGCACAATCTCAAACTTGCCTCCAAAACAATCAATAAGCTGATTATCCGGCCGGGAGAGACATTTTCATTCTGGCAGCTTGTTCGGTGGGCAGACCGTGACGAGAAATATATGGATGGATTGGAACTCATTTACGGAAAGATTGTCGGTTCCTATGGCGGAGGTCTGTGTCAGCTAAGCAATATGCTTTTCTGGCTGTTTTTGCACACCCCCCTTACAGTCATTGAGCGACACGGACATGCTGTTGAATATTTCCCACCCGCAACGGCAGATCTGCCCTGTGGAATAGATGCAACAATCAGCGAAGGATGGCTGGACTTAAAAGTACGCAATGAAACGGATAATGTCTTTCAGGTTGCGATAAGTTTTGATGATGACTTTATGTATGGGCGTATCCTGTCGCAAAACCCTGTGAACACGAAATATAAAGTTTTTAATTCATCTGTTTCTTATGTCAGGCAAAAGGAGAGAACATATCGAATTGCTTCCGTCTGTCGTTCAGAAGAAGATAAAAAAGATGGCAGCCGCATTGAGAAGGAATTGTATGTAACTCAATGCGAAATTGCCTATGAGCTTCCGGAAAATATAAAAGTTGAGAAAAGAGGTGTGAAATGAAAAAGAAAAAAATAGCAATAATCTTTGGAGGAAATTCCACAGAGTATGAAATCTCGTTACAATCAGCATCTTCTGTTTTTGAAAATATAAACAGAGATAAATTCGACATTATTCCCATCGGAATCACCGAAGATGGCCATTGGGGAAAATAGAAAAAATTGCCGATAATACCTGGGTTAAGGATCATACAAATCTGCATACAGTCACAGTTTCACAAAACCGTTCTATAAAGGGATTTATAGAGTTTGAGGCGGACAAATTCAGCGTTATTGAGGTTGACTTAATATTTCCTGTATTGCACGGTGAAAATGGCGAAGACGGTACTTTACAGGGTCTGTTTGAACTGGCGGGAATTCCCGTTGTCGGATGCGGTACTCTTTCCTCCGCTCTTTGCATGGATAAGGAAAGGGCACACAAAATTGTCAGTCTGGCAGGCATCTACGTTCCAAAATCGGTAACTTTCAATAAATCGGATAAAGAGACGGCATTAAACAAAATTGAAGCGGAGTTAAGCTATCCGTTATTTGTTAAGCCGGTGGGAGCGGGCTCTTCTTTCGGGATCTCAAAAATTGCCCATAAACAGGAACTTGAACCGGCTATAAAGCTGGCCTTTGAATATGATACGGAAGTCATTGTTGAAGAAAATATAGAAGGTTTTGAGGTAGGCTGCGCCATACTCGGCATAGATGATCTGATTGTGGGCAGAGTCGATGAAATTGAGCTCTCAAGCGGATTTTTCGATTATACGGAGAAATATATGCGTAAATCCGCCAGGATACATATGCCCGCAAGAATTGATTCCGAAACGGAAAAAAGGATACAGGATGCCGGGATTGTCATTTATAAAGCTCTGGGGTGTTCGGGATTTGCCAGAGTGGATATGTTCTATACACCGGCAGGAGAAATTGTGTTCAATGAGGTAAATACAATACCCGGCCTCACTTCCTGCAGTCGTTATCCGAATATGTTGAAAGGTATTGGCATGTCCTTTGCCGATTTACTTGATAGACTGATAGGTCTATATGCGGGGTGATGAGATGAAAACCATCGAACTAAAAAAAGAAAATATTTATTTCGGGAATCTGCTTCTTGTCAATGCAGAACATCCAATTAAAACAGGAAGTACGGCAAACCTGGTCCCCGCCGACAGACGCTTTCCGGATATCCTTATGAAGCGTGACGCCATGAATGTATTGCAATTTGTCTTCGATAGGATTTCAGCAGGGAACTCCATCGTCCCTGTAAGCGGTTATCGTTCATCGGAGGAACAAACGGACATATATAATACTTCCCTTAAAGAAAACGGCGAGGATTTTACGAAAAAATATGTTGCCCTGCCCAATCACAGCGAACACCAGACGGGGCTTGCTATCGATCTGGGATTGAATAAGGAAGAGATAGACTTTATCTGTCCCGATTTCCCCTATGAAGGCATATGCCATGAGTTTAGAGAAGCAGCGCCGGATTACGGGTTTATACAACGCTACGCAAAGGACAAGGAGAAGATTACGGGGATTTCACACGAACCGTGGCATTTCAGATATGTAGGATACCCTCATTCAAAAATCATGAATGAAAAAGGGCTTGCCCTCGAAGAATATACGGAATTCATAAAAACCTACCGGAATAATAGCAGATATATTTACAGGAGAAATTCAGATACAGGAGCAGGGGTGAGGGCAGGGGCTGAGACAGAAACATATTATATCCCTGCCAATGACGATATTACTCAGGCCGCTATGCCGGACAATTGTGTATATCAGATTTCCGGCAATAATATAGACGGTTTTATAGCAACCGTCTGGGGCATCTGATGTTCACTTTTCTACAGTAAAAATCATTCCGCGTACCGGAGCGTTACCGGCTGATGAGACAGCCGGTTCTTCGCCGATGCATCAATGGCGTTCATGTATAGATGTTCAATCTCAAATCCGAATTTCTCCAGAGAAAATCTCTGGACACTTGCTGCAACGCGTTTTTTGCCGGTTTCGTCCAATGGATTCGACAAGGCCCGGGTAAGCTTCGTTCGAAATTGTTGAAATGTCTCGTATTGCCACCCATTGATACCTTCTGCAATCACACCTGCCAGGCAATCGTCTTTACGGCACAATATAGGCACTCCGTTAGCCATGGCTTCTATATAGGTAAGACCCTGGGTTTCACTGCTGGACGCACTGACAAATATATCTCCCAGCTGATAAAACATACCCACTTTCTTTGGAGGAATCATTCCGGTAAATATAACCCGGTCTCCGAGTCCCAGCTGTTGGGATAACTTGATGAGAGACTCTTTGCTGGGTCCGTCTCCCACTACGACAAGGGTAAGTTTAGTGTTGCTGATTCTAGAAAGAAATTGCAAAATCTCTTCAATGTTTTTTTCTTTGGCAAGCCGTCCCACAGTCACCAGAACCTTGTTAACTGCCGGAACCCCAAGAGCGCTCCGAAGTGTCTCTTTTTCTTTTTTGGTTATGGCTGTTTTGAAACGGTTCAGGTCTATGCCTGTGGGAATTACTCTGGTATCCTGTGCGATGCCATATCCTTTTAGAATGGAAAAAACCTTGTCGGTAGGTGCGATGACACAATTAGTGTGTTTGAGGGTTGCGCGGGTAAACATGGTAGCCATTGTTTTGCCCCATTTTTTTACCGGAGAGAAGTAATGAGTATAATCCTCGTAAACGGTGTGGTAAGTATGAACCAGCGGAATATCCAGTTTTGACGCAATTTTTCGTGCTATGAAAAAAGAACTGAATTCGCTTTGAGAATGGACAATTTCCGGACCCCATTCCAAAATCCCGTCGATGTATTTGTTGTCCCGGCTCAGGGAAAGACGGGCACCGGGATAGATTTTTCCTGCATTGAGGGATCCCAGGTACAGGACGCCATTCTTTTCCCGTGACTGCAGAGAATTGGACAGGGTCAGAATCCGGACTTCATGTCCACGCTTCGTCAATTCTCGCTTCAAGTTTTTGACAGAAGTGACGACCCCGTTAACTGTCGGTGTGTAACAGTCGGTTGTAATCAGTACTTTCATGATGTTCCCTTCTTTTGTTAAATTGGCGGCCGGGCAGCAACGCCGGATGTCTGTAAATGGCAGTCAGTTTGCTTCCAATCACTTTCAGATCCCGGTCTTTGACCAGGCCATATCCGTTTTCTGTCAGATCCGGAAGAGTTCCGTTTAAGATGCCGTTTGTCTGTCTGATGAAATCTCTTCGTCTTGTGGCTTTGTAAACTGTGCGCCCAGTTTCAAGCCAATTGGCGTATATCGGAATGTCCCTGATCAGAATGGGAATCTTGG
>CAYFRC010000117.1:0-6569 GCA_964345325.1 uncultured Oscillospiraceae bacterium | reverse complement strand
GCAACCGGCATCCCCGCGATGTGCGTAGGTTTTGTTTCTATCTGCACCTTCAGGCAGGTCGTCCTGCCGCCGAGCCCCGCGGGGCCCACGCCGCATCGGTTGATTTCCCGAAGGAGCCTTTCTTCCAGCGCGGCATATCGCGCATCGGGGTTGGAAACGTCGATCGGGCGCGTCAGCGCGCGCTTTGCGATGATCGCTGCCTGCTCCATCTTGCCGCCCACCCCCATGCCGACGATTACGGGCGGGCACGGATTGGGCCCCGCCCGCTCCACGGTCTCCCGCGCAAAGCGCACGATGCCCTCTTCGCCGTCCGAAGGCGAGAACATCCGCACGGCGGACATGTTTTCGCTGCCGAAGCCCTTTGGCGCGACCGCGATGCGAATCCTATCGCCGAAGACGATGTCAAAGTGGATCACGGCGGGGGTATTGTCTCCCGTATTGACGCGGTCGTAGAGGGGATCGCGCACGACGCTCTTTCGGAGATACCCGCTTCGGTACGCGCGGCGCACGCCCTCGTCGATCGCGTCTCGTATGCCGCCGCCCGTAACGCGAACATCCTGCCCGATCTCGAAAAACACCACGGCGATGCCCGTGTCCTGACAAATCGCGATGCGCTCGCATTCGGCGATGGCATAATTTTCCAATAGCTGCGAGAGTACGGCCTTCCCCGCCTCCGATTCGCCCTCCGCGCGACACGCAGCGCCTACCGCGCACCGAATGTCCTCGCCGATTTGGTAGTTCGCCTGTAAAAAGAGCGCTTCCACGGCAGATGTGATCCGCTCCGCCTCTACAACGCGCATATTCGTCCTCCCAATAGACAGTTCTTTTGAAGATATTATATCCGCTTTGCGCGCCGCCGTCAAGGCACAATGCTTTGTCGCAAGCGCCCCGCATGTCTACAAAATAACAAGACTTCTCCCCCATTTTCACGGAAATATGGTACAATGTTTTCAATAGCTACAAAGGAATGATGGAACATGACGATACTCTACCTTGCGGCAGGCTATGCTACGCGGCTCTACCCCCTGACAAAGGATTTCCCGAAGCCCCTGCTCAAAATCGGCGATAAGACGATCCTTTCGCACCTCGCCGACGACATCGAATCCTCCGCAGAAATCGCAAAGCGCGTGATCGTCACCAACAGCGCCTTTGCCCCCTTTTTCAGGGGCTGGGCGTCCGCGCAGAAGGAGGAGTACATCGTCTGCGACGACGGTACGACCTCCAACGAAACGCGCCTTGGCGCCGTGCGCGACATCCTGTTCGCGATCGAAAACGCCTCGATCTACGACGACCTTTTCATCCTTGCGGGCGACAACGTGCTCGACTTTTCGCTCGCCGAGCTCTTATCCTTTGCGAAGGAAAAGGGTACGAGCTGCGTCATGCGCTTTTTCCAGCCCGAGCGCGAAAAACTGCGCAAAACCGGCGTCGCGGTCGTTGACGAAAACGACCGCATCCTTTCCATGGAGGAAAAGCCTGCAGAGCCCACATCCCGCCGTTTTACTTTCTTTCCCGAAACGACCTTCTGCTCGTCAAGGCGGCGATTGCGGACGGCTGCGGCACGGATGCGCCGGGGAGCTTCATCGCGTGGCTTGCGGCGCACGCGCCCGTCTATGCCATGGAGATGCCGGGCAGGCGGTTCGATATCGGAACCATCGAAAGTTATCGCGACGCGCAGGAGCACTATCGCGGAATCACCGCATTCGGAAAGGGCGCGCGCCGCCCCGTAAATATCGACCTTTCCGGCTGCTCCGTTTTGGTGACGGGCGGCGCGGGATTCATCGGGAGCAACGTCATCCTGCGGCTGCTAGCCGAGGGGAAGGCGAAATCCATCGTAAATGTCGATTGCCTCAACGATTATTACGATCCTGCGCTCAAGGCGTACCGCCTGCGCGAAATCGAAGCGCACACGGGAAATATCCCCTATACATTCCTCAAGGGCGATGTATCGGACAAGCAGTTCATACTGTCCCTGTTTGAACGGCATCGGTTCGATGTCGTGATCCACCTCGCGGCACAGGCGGGCGTGCGCCATTCCATCGAAAACCCGGATGCGTATATCGAAAGCAACGTCGTGGGCTTTTACAACATTTTGGAGGCAGCGCGGCGCTATCCCGTGAAGCACCTCATCTACGCCTCCTCCTCCAGCGTATACGGCGGAAACACCAAGGTACCCTTTTCTACGGACGACAATGTGGACAACCCCGTATCGCTCTATGCCGCGACGAAAAAATCGAACGAGCTCTTTGCGAGCGCGTATTCCACGCTGTACGGCATTCCTGCGACGGGATTGCGGTTTTTCACCGTGTACGGCGCGGCGGGGCGGCCCGATATGGCGTATTTTGGCTTTACGAACGCGCTCGTTAAGGGCGAAACCATCTCCATATTCAATTACGGAAACTGCAAGCGCGATTTTACCTATGTGGATGACATCGTTTCCGGCGTGCTCGCGGTCGCGCAGCGCGCGCCGAGCGGGCACAAGGTGTACAACATCGGCGGCGGAAGGCCGGAAAACCTCTTGGATTTTGTGCGTATTCTGTGTGAGGAACTGATCGCCGCAGGCGTCTTGCCGCGCGATTTCGACCTTTCCGCGCACCAAAAATTCCTTCCCATGCAAAAGGGCGATGTACCCGTAACCTATGCGGATTCTTCCGCATTGGAGCGCGACTGCGGGTTCACGCCGCGCGTGCCGCTTCGCGAAGGGCTTCGCGCGTTCGCGAAATGGTATAAATCGTTTTATATGGAATAAGCGGTCCCCCTCGGCATTTGCGGAACCCGCCTCAATCCTGCCGATAGAGCAATCGATTCATCGCACAATCGTACGTGCGTTTGGCACTATCAGCAAGACTCCTGCGCCACACAACGCACGGCTCTATTGCCTTCGTTTCCGTCAAGCCGGCAACCTTGGCAGAAGCCATGAAAAACGCTTGCAAAGCCGCGCAAAGTGTGCTAAAATTGGTACAGAACCGAACGAATAAGGAGGAGTTTATCATGGCCAACAGCAACGCGGACAAAGTTCTCAGCGAGTTCACTCAGTCCTTTGACGACGTCAACAAAGTCGACACCTCCCGCAAGGTGAAGATCGGCATCATCGGCACCGGCTGGATCGCCGAGTCCCACATCAAGAGCTACAAGAACATGCCCGATGTGGAAGTCGTTGCCGCAGCGGATCTGATTCCCGGCAAGGCGGAAGCGTTCATGGAGCGCTTTGGCGTAGAGGGCGTTCGCTTCTACCCCAGCCACAAAGAGCTGATCGACGCGGAAAAAGATTTGGATGCGGTCTCCATCTGCACGTACAACTGTGCGCACGCCGAGCCCACCATCTACGCGTTGGAGCACGGCGTACACGTGCTGCTCGAAAAACCCTTCACCGTGACGCTCGAAGAGGCAGTCGAAGTGTGCAAGGTCGAGAAGAAGAGCGGCAAGGTGCTCTCCATCGGCTTCCAGCCGCGCGGCGACGAGAACATGAAGATGATCAAGAAGATCGTCGAGAGCGGCGCGCTGGGCGAAGTGTATTACATCCAGACCGGCGGCGGCCGTCGTCGCGGCATCCCGAACAGCACCTTCATCGAGAAATCCACCGGCGGCATCGGCGCGCTGGGCGACATCGGCTGCTATTCGCTGGATATGGTGCTCAATGCCATCGGCTATCCGAAGCCGCTGACGGTCTCCGGTTATAAGAGCGATTTCTTTGGCACCAACCCCGAATACGCCACCGCAGACCGCTTCCACACCGCAGAGGAAAACGCGAAGCGCTTCTCCGTGGACGATTTCGCGGCGGCGTTCATCCGCCTCGAGGGCGGCATCGTGCTCGACTTCCGCATTGCGTGGGCGATGCACCTGGATACCCCGGGCGACACCATCATCATGGGCAAGAAGGCCTCCCTGCGCATTCCCTCCACCGACTGCTGGAACGGCACCGTCGGCGGCGAGATGACCCTGTATACGGACGTTGCGGGCGCGCAGATCGAGACCAAGTTCCCCATCATCCCCTCCACCGGCTCTTTGTTTGACAAGAAGATTCGCTCCTTCTTGGATGCCGTGAAGTACAATCAGCCCGCGCCGGTTCCGACGAGCCAGATTCTGTACAACCAGGCGATCATCGACGGCATCTGCAAGAGCGCCGAGCTCGGCCGCGAAATTGCCATCGAAATTCCCGAACTCTAATCTCTTAAGAAAATGTGCTGCGGACGTCCTTTGCGGGCGTCCGCGGTTTTAAGGAGTGTATACGATGAAGTACGGCATTCAGATGTATTCCCTGCGCGACATCACGCCAAAGGACATGGAGGGCGCGCTCAGGAAGGTTTCCGAAATGGGCTACAAGTGCGTGGAATTCGCAGGGTTCTTCGATTATCCGGCGGAGAAGATCGTCTCCATGCTCGAGAAGTATGGTCTGACCGTTTCGGGCACGCACACGGGGCTCAACGAGGTTTGGGACAATTACGACGCGGTCGTCGCCTATCACAAGGCGATCGGCAACCCGAACATCATCATCCCCGGGCACGACCTGCGCGACCAGGCGAAGATTGACGAATTCATTGCCAAGGCGAATTACCTGCAGCTGCGCCTCGCAAAAGACGGCATCCGTTTAGGCTATCACAACCACGCGCACGAGTTCATCCCGAATACGGACGGCTCCATGATCCACGACCAGTTGGTATACCGCACCTCGCTCGAATTGGAGATCGATACCTACTGGGCGTATGTGGGCATGAAGCACCCCGTGGAACTGATGGAGCGGCTGAAGGACCGCATCCGCGTGATCCACATCAAGGACGGCGACGAGGCCGGAAAAGGCAAGCCGCTGGGTATGGGCACCGCCCCCGTCGCGGACGTGTACAAAAAGGCCCTCGAGATGGGCATCCCGATGGTGGTCGAGTCCGAGACGCTCACGCCCGACGGCGCGACGGAAGCCAAAATCTGCATCGACTATCTCTTCTCGCTCGAAAAGTAATATCCAAAAACAGCTGCGGCGCTTCCGATTTTATTCACGGAAGCGCCGCTTTTTGCATCGCGCTACAGCGATTTGACGATCTCCCCATCGCCCGCGCGCAGCGCCTCGACGAGGTCGCGCGTATCGCGCAGCGGATTGGAAAACCGCATTGCCCCACCGCGCACGTTTTCTGCCCTGTGCGCGTCGGAACCGGCCGTCATTATCAGATTGTGCTTTTTCGCGCACGCCAATGCCTTCTCGTCAAACGACGGATCCGTATGCGCCGCGTTATACACCTCAAACGCCTCTACCGCATTGTGATCGGGATCGAACTTCGGGATGTAAAACGCTTCGCGGAACGGATGCGCATGGATGACGAACCCGCCCGCCTTTCGGACGAGGGACAGGTACGTATCCTTATCTACCGTATCGATATCGGGATGCGCGAGCAAAAACTCTTCATCCAGCCCATATGTCAGGTATTCGGGGCCGTTCGTAAAGGTTTCCCACGCTTTGAGGACGATGAGCCCGATTCTGTCTCCCTCTTTCTTCGCCGCGCGATAGCCGCGAAACAGGTACTCCACGCGCTCGCGATAGGGCAGGTCGCGCGGGCAGCCGATGTTTGCGTTTAAGAAGTGGTCGGTGATCGCGATCATGTCGTAGCCTAAAGCCTTGCATGCGCGCACCATCGAAACGGCGTCGTCTGCGCCGCAAGCGCTCGTCTCCGAGGTATGCATGTGCAGCTGTACCGTGAATTTTCCGCCCGTCATGCCTTGCCCGTCCTTTCCGGAAGCCGTATCAGATCGCCCAAATGCTCCTCAAAGGCGCGCGGGCGGAAGACTTCCATGCCGAAGCCGTGGAAAAACGTCATCTCCCCGAAATAGATCTTCTCGTCCACGAGGTACAGATCTACGCGGATGTGCGGAATGCCCTTGGAGAGCTTTCGCGCGACCTCCAGCATTTCGGGTAAGCACTTGGGTTTTTCGACGGTGCCCTCGTAGGGCGGGTGGCGGTTGAACATGTCCTGCCTGTTCCATTGCGTATCGTAGAAATTGCGCCTGTGCCCCGTATAGCGCTCCGCGTCCACGATGATATATTTCGGTTCGCCTTCGAAGCACAGTATCTTGTAATCGTAGGGCACCTTGCCCTCGGCATCGCCCAAAAATTCTTCGACGATGATGCGCGGCGGGATGTCGAGGTAGGGCCATTCGCGGCTCACGGGATACCATGAGCGGTTCATCCAGCCGCTTAGTTTTTCCGTCGCCAGGCGCGTATCGAGCGCCGACTTGTCGCGGCAGATGATGTTGGATGCGGAGCCGTGCGTGCATTTGACGACGAAGCGCTCTGGCAGGGCATCCCAATCGACGTCCTCCGCGTGCTGTGCGGTTGCGAGGAGAGGGATGAGGTACTTCTCCCCGACCTTTTCCTTCACATAGTCTCGCACGGCGAGTTTGTCCACGTAGCGCGGGTACTCCGGTTTGCGGTCGTAGAGCTTGATCCACTGCAGTTTTTCGTTGTACAGCCTCGGGTGCTTCAGGTTGAGCAGCCGCCCCAAGTGCAGAAAATACTGCACCACCAAAAACGGTACGTCCGGAAGCCACGCCAACAGATTCCGCCGCGCGAGCGCGTCGAACACGTC
>CAYFRC010000116.1:6059-6570 GCA_964345325.1 uncultured Oscillospiraceae bacterium | reverse complement strand
CGCCACCGCTGCGGACAGGACGCTCACATGGAAGAGCAGTAACGATACCGTCGCCACCGTGAGCAGCGAGGGATATGTGAAGGCACTGGCGCCGGGGAAAACCACGATCACCGCCACCTCGAACGATCCGGCGCGAAAGACCGCCTCGATGAAAATCACGGTATTGCCGATTCGCGTACAATCCATCACGCCCTCCTTCACCTATGCGGCGATGGAGATCGGCGAGGAAAAGACTGTATCCTGCACCGTGCTGCCGGATAATGCCACCCTTCGGAACGTAGTGTATACTTCCTCAAAGCCTTCCGTTGCGTCCGTATCGGAGAATGGGAAGATTACCGCAGTGTCCGCAGGTACGGCGATCGTCAGGTGCTCGACAGACGGCGGGCGCAAGAGCGCGAACATCCGCGTTTTGGTGCGCTCCTCCGATGCGGGGAAAACGTCCATCGTCATCACCGCCGTGGGCGATATCACCATCGGCGGGGATCCGCGCAGGGGTTCCTATCAGCTGTAT
>CAYFRC010000116.1:5615-6049 GCA_964345325.1 uncultured Oscillospiraceae bacterium | reverse complement strand
GCAGCTCGTAGAGAAGCACGGCGGATACGGCGGCATTCTGGGCAAATTCGAAGACACATTTAAGAATGACCATTTCACCATCGTAAACCTCGAAAGCGTACTCACAAACGCAACTGCGCACGCGAACAAGAGCTATGTGCTGAAGGCCGAGCCGAAATACGCGGCGGTGCTCTCCGAGGTGGGTGTCGAAGCGGCAAACATGGCGAACAACCACTACAAAGATTTCGGGGCTGCAGGCATTAACGAGACCAAACGAACCCTGGCGGGCAGGGGCATCGCGTATTGCTACGGCGGCGTGACGAACATCGTCAAGGTCAATAACGTTAGAATCGGCATCTGCGGCTTCCACTTGGGCGATACGAAGCAGGCCGCGGCGGTGAAGGTCACAAAGGCGCTTCGCGCACGCTGCGACATTCTCATCGCAAACGTGCATT
>CAYFRC010000116.1:0-5605 GCA_964345325.1 uncultured Oscillospiraceae bacterium | reverse complement strand
CTACGCCGCAAGCGCATAGCAGATTCAGTACGGGCGCGCGCTCGTGGATGCGGGGGCGGATCTCGTGCTCGGGCACCATTCGCACGTCGTCAGCGGGATCGAAATCTACAAGGGCAAGCACATCGTATACGGGCTTGGCACATTCTCTTCCTGCATCGCTACGCCCATGGATATGGACACCTTCGCCTTCCAGCAGAAATTCCTGGTGTCCTCAAGCGGCGTGGAGGACGGCGGCATCAAAATCATCCCCGCCAGCATTTCGGGCAGCTCGGGCTCCAACAACGCACAGCCGATCAAGTTGTCGGGAGACGCGGCGGAGCGCGTAAAGGCCAAAATCAGGAAGTATTCCGCGCGATTCTCCGTTCGCCCGATCATCGACTGATACGGGAAGAACGAAAAGCCCGGCGCGCTGCAACAAGTGCACCGGACTTTGATGAAAAAGAAATCTTTTAAAGGATGAATATGGAAAAAAGATCACAGAAGCGGAAAAGACTGCGGCGCAAAAAGCTGCTTTTCGGGCTGGGAATCCTCTTGGGGATATTGCTTCTTTCGGGCGCGACCCTGCTGTTGCGGCGCGAGAAAGCACCGGATGCGCAAAATTCGGATACGCAGGCTCCGAATGCCGTAACCGTTGCGATGGAATCGCCAAAGCCCACGGAAACGCCTGCGCCGATAGCAACTCCCGCGCCGACCGAGGCGCCGATTCTTCCCACGGTATCTGTCAGGCTGACGTTTGCGGGCGATGCAACGCTCGGCTGTAACACGAACGGCAACAACCGCCGCTTCGCAAAGGTGGCAGCGCGCGAGGGCTATGCGTATTTCCTGCAAAACCTGAAGGACGTGTTTTCGGAGGACGACATCACCGTCGTAAACCTCGAAGGGCCGCTCACGACCGCGACGAAAAAGCGCTCCAACCGCGAGTTCAATTTTCGGGGCGATCCCGCATATGCCGCCATCCTCTCCGAGGGCAGCGTCGAAGCGGCGTCGCTTGCGAACAACCACGCGCGCGACTATCTTTCGCAGGGGCTTTTGGATACCGCCGCCGCCTGCAAAGAGGCGGGCGTCGAGCCCTTTGGGTATAAGACGCGCTTTGTCACCGAAGTAAACGGCATCAGGCTCGGCTTCCTCGGCTTTACGCAGTGGGAAACGAAGCAGTCCGAGATGGTCTCCGCGGTCAAAAGCCTGCGGAGCGAGGTGGATGTCCTCGTCGTGTTCTATCACTGGGGTGAAGAAAAGGCGTATAAGCCGCTCTCCGCGCAGAAAAAGCTCGGGCGCGCCGCGATCGATGCGGGTGCGGACCTCGTCGTCGGCGGGCATTCGCACGTCGTCGGCGGTGTCGAGGTGTATAAGGGCAAGCGCATCATCTACAGCCTCGGCAACCTCTGCTTCGGCGGAAACGACACGCCGTTCAGCTTCGCCGCGGCATTGTATCGCGTGGAATTTGCTTTCGACCCAAACGCGAAGGAAGTATCCTATCAGTCGGAAGCCCTCATTCCCATCCAGACGAGCGGCAGCACGAAGAAGAACGACTTTCAGCCGAAGCTGCTTTCGGGCGAGAAGGCGCTCGCCGTGCTGAAACGCATCAAAAACTGCTCCAAATCCTTTTCCGAAACGGTGGATTTTGCGCAGATGGCGGCGGCATATCAATGACAAAGGAGAGAGGTTCTATGATCAACGTCGGTATACTCGGTTTCGCGCACGGGCATGTGTTTTCCTACGGCGGCGAGTGGGTCAAGCACCCGGAGATGGGCATTGCGATCACGGGCGGATGGGATCGGGACAGGGCGCGCATGGAAGACGGCTGCAAAAAGCTCGGCGACATTCGGCCGTTCGATTCGATAGATTTGCTGCTCGGTTCGGATATCTCCGCCGTCGTCATCTCATCCGAAACGGCGTATCACGCGGAACTGGTGGAAAAGGCCGCAGCGGCGAAAAAGGACATCATCCTCTATAAGCCCATGGCGCTTTCCATGGCAGATGCCGACCGCATCGTGGATGCCGTGAACAAAAACGGCGTTCGCTTCACGATGGGCTGGCAGATGCGCATCGACCCGCACAACGTGAAGATCAAGGAACTGATCGATTCCGGCAAGTTGGGCTCCGTATGCCTGTACCGCAGGCGGCACTGCCTCGCCACGCACACGTGGGCGGGCTTTGAAAACACATGGCATAACGACCCCGCGCTCAACCGCGACATCTTCGCGGACGACTCCTCGCACCCCATCGACATGATGCAGTGGCTGTTCGGCATGCCCGAAACCGCCTATTGCGATATGTCGACCATGGTGAACCCGAAGGTGAAAAACGACAACTGCGTCGCGCTGTTCCAGTACAAAAACGGGCTGATCTGCGAAATTTCCTGCTCCTTCACGTGCAACGCCGCCGAGATTACCACGGAAGTCTACTTCTCCGGCGGCGCGATCCAGCACTACTACGGCGACAACCCCGCCATGCGCGTGCCGCTGCCGGAGGGCGCCAAGGGGCTGAAATACTACGTCGAGGGCGATGCAAACTGGACGGATTCCGGCATCCCGCTCCCGCCGAATCACGGCGCAAGGCTTGCCGCGCAGGCAAAGCCGTTTGCGGAATTCTTAAAGGGTGAGCGCGCGCCGATCTGCACCGCGGAGGAGGGGCGCAATTCGCTCCGCCTCGTCCTCGCGTGCTACGTATCCGCGCGCGAAGGCAGAAAGGTGCGCATCTCGGAGGACGGCGTGTATTCCGTATAACGAAAAACAACCGTTTGGAAAGAGCCGTTGCAGGGCATAATCGCTGCAACGGCTCTTTTTGTATCAAAGGGATTATGCTCCGATGCGATCCGAAAGGTATCTGCGAAGCGCCGCAAAATCCCCGTGCGGGAACTGTGCGATGTCCAATTCGCTTTTGTTTATCAGGCAATCCGTCAGGAGGAACACATCCATCCCGAGCTGCCTTACCACCATGTCCTCGTCCGCGTCATTGCCGACCATCAGGCAGTCCTCGGGCTCCAAGCCCATCCTGCGCACCACTTCCCGATAGTATTCCAAATTCGGCTTGCAATAGCTGAAGTTTTCATAGGTCGTATACAGTTCGAAATCCTCCGGCTGCAGGCCCGCCCAGCGGATGCGGCTCTCCGTCGCGATCGAGGGGAAGAGCGGATTTGTGGCGAGGGCGACGCGGTAGCCGGCACCTTTTAGGAGGTGCACGACCTCTTTCGCTTCGGGCGCGAACCCGCAAAAGCGCTTCGCCTGTTGAAAATCGCCTGCGTAAAACGCTTCGAACAGGGGCTTATCCGCATTCGCGCGCTCGCCAAACGTCTTTTCAAAATCGCGCCAGAAAACTTCCTCGTTCGTGGCGTTTCCGTCGTTTCTCACCATCGCACCCGTGCCGCGCCATACCGCCCGTATCAGTTTTTCCTCCTCGTACCCGTGTGCATGGAGGTTTTTCGCGAGCAGATGGAAATATCCGTTTGTAAATTCATCCATGTCCATGGGAAGCAGTGTGCCGTCCAGGTCGAACAATACTGCCTTCATAGTCTTTTCATCCTTTCTGTACCTGTTCGAAATGTATACTAAAACGGTTCTTGCGATAATCGAGCAAACCGTCCTTTTTCATTTTGGCGAGCTCCTTCGAGAGCGCGCTGCGTTCCACGCCGAGATAGTCCGCAAGCTGCTGCCTGTCAAAGGGGATGGATATCGCATTGGTGCGCTGCAGCGCCGCCTCCCTCGAGAGGTACGAACGCAGCCTGCCGCGAATGGTCTTGGCGGAGATGTCAAACATCCGCTGCGAAAGGGTCAGGTTCTTGTTTGCGTTGAGCATAAGCAGGTTTTGGATGAGCCGCGCGTGATAGGTGCAGGCTTCGGCGCAGGTTTTCAGCAGCCTTTGTATATCCATAAACACTATGTCGCATGCCTCATTGGCGAAGACGTCCACCATCAGCGGATGTTCCGCTATCGCATACGCTTCGGCAAAAGTCGCGCCCTGTTTCACAATGGCGAGGACGCTTCGGTTGCCCCACAGATCGATGTTTTCGATGCGCACGCTGCCGGAGAGGACGAGGCCGAACTTCGCAATCCGCGCGCCGCAGGAGAGAATCGCCTCGTTCTTTTTCCATGCGGCTTCCGAAAAGGCGAGGCATGTGCGCATCTTTTCGATATCGGAGGCGGAGATACCCTGAAACAGGGCCGTTTTGGACGCAAAAAGATAATTCATGATTTTTCCCGCTTTCGTGGTTATAACCACGTACTTACTTCCTAAAGTATACTATACTGCAACCGGAAAGTCAAGTTAGATGCAAAGGGAAAATTCAAAATGAAACGAAAAATCATCCATATCGATAGGGAGAAGTGCAACGGCTGCGGAGCCTGTGTAGATGCCTGCCACGAAGGCGCGATTGCGCTGGCGGACGGGAAGGCAATCCTCACCCGTGAGGACTATTGCGACGGATTGGGAGCCTGCCTCCCGCAGTGCCCGACGGGGGCGCTCACCTTGGAAGAGCGGGACGTTCCCGCATACAACGAGTTGGCCGCGTCGGAATCCCAAAAGGCTATGCCGCACGCGGGCTGTCCCGGCAGCCGCTCGCGCATGCTGAGCCATGCGTGCAGAAATGTTGAAGCCGAAGAACAGCGCTTGGCGGCATCCGAACTCGGTCAATGGCCATGCCAAATCAAACTCGTACCAGCAAATGCCCCGTATTTGGCGGGCGCAAAGCTGCTGATCGCCGCAGACTGCGCCGCATACGCGTATGCGGGCTTTCACCGCGACTTCATGCGCGGGAAAATCACGATCATCGGCTGCCCCAAGTTGGACGGCGTCGATTATGCCGAAAAGCTGACCGCAATCATCCGAGAGAACGACATCCAAAGCGTTACACTCGTGCGCATGGAGGTCCCCTGCTGCGGCGGGCTGGAATCGCCACTCAAAAGGGCGCTTGTGGCGAGCGGGAAGATGATTCCTTGGCAGGGTGTGACGATTTCGGTGGACGGCAGAATACTCGATTGAGGGGTGACAGCATGATTGAAACCGTATTTGCTCTTGCCCAAACGGATGAGAAAAACATTGAAAAAGTCGTGACCGACGAAAACCTGCACTATATGCACATGATCCTGCCGCAGGGAGACGGATTGCCGGAGCATTATTCCAATTCGAATGTGTATATGACGGTCGTTCGCGGGCGGCTTTCCATCCGCCTGAACGATGAAACGGAACATACGTATGCGGCGGGCACTCTGCTGAAAATCCCGTTTCGGGCAAAGATGCGCGTGACAAACCGTCATACCGAGGCGCTGGAGCTGATCGTTGTCAAGGCGCCCGCCCCGCAGATGTAGCAAGTATAAGGAGGCTTTCACAATGGAAAACGCGATGTTTTGTTTTCAGTGCGAACAGACCGCGGGCTGCAAAGCCTGCACCAAGAGCGGCGTATGCGGCAAAAAGCCCGATGTCGCCGTGCTGCAAGATCAACTGACGGGCGCGATTATCGCGCTCGCAACGCAGAATCGCCCTACGGCGGAGAATACCCGCCTGATTATCCGTTCGCTGTTCACTACCGTAACGAACGTGAACTTTGACCCAGAAGCCGTTTCCGCCATCCTCGCCGAGGTTGGTGACGCGTGCCACGGTGCGCGAGAAT
>CAYFRC010000115.1:3149-6576 GCA_964345325.1 uncultured Oscillospiraceae bacterium | reverse complement strand
AGCGTGCGCATACAGGGATCCTCCGGGACGACGGGCATGCCCATCGTCGCGGGCTATACCGCGCGCGACATCGAAATATGGACGGAAATGATGGCGCGCACCATCACGGCTGCGGGCGGCAGCGACGAGGATTTATTCCAGATTTGCTACGGCTACGGGCTGTTCACGGGCGGCCTTGGCGCGCACCAGGGCGCATCGAAAATCGGCGCGACGGTCATCCCCATGTCGAGCGGCAACACGCAGCGGCAGATCGCCATCATGAAGGCGCTCGGCACGACCATGCTCGCCTGCACGCCCTCCTACGCGCTGCATCTTGCGGAGACGATCCACGAAATGGGGCTGGATATCAAGGATTTCAAGCTCAAAGCGGGCGTATTCGGCGCGGAACCGTGGAGCGAGGGCATCCGCAGCCGCATCGAGGAGCTGCTGGACATCGATGCGCTGGACATCTACGGGCTCACGGAAATCGCGGGTCCCGGCGTTGCGTTCGAGTGCCTGTACAAACAGGGCATGCACGTCAACGAGGACCACGTGATCCCCGAGATCGTGCGCCCCGACACGGGCGAGCCTCTGCCTTACGGATCCAAGGGCGAACTCGTGTTCACGACGATTACCAAGGAAGGCATGCCGATGCTGCGCTACAGGACGCACGACCTGTGCCGCCTGCACGTAGAGCCGTGCGAATGCGGCAGGACGACCGTGCGCATGGAGCGCATCATGGGCCGCACGGACGACATGCTCATCATTCGCGGCGTGAACGTGTTCCCCAATCAGGTGGAAACCGTGCTCGCGGATATGGGCGGCGGCGTATCGCCGCACTTTATGATGGTGGTGGACAGAGCCGGCTCTACCGACACGCTCGAGGTGCAGGTGGAAGTCACCGACGAACTGTTCGGAGACACCGTGGGCGCGATGGAAAAAACGCAGCGCGGCATTCAGGAGCAATTGAAATCCGTGCTCGGCATCTCCGCGCGCATCCGCCTTGTCGCGCCGAAGACATTGCCCCGCTTCGAGGGAAAGGCGCGGCGCGTGCAGGACAATCGAAAACTGTAAACGGCATACAAAAAGACCGGAGTGCAGGACGCCATTCCGGTCTTTTTCGTTTTCTGTGGATATATTCGGTTCTTCGGAAGTTCCCGCGCGGCGAGTGTACGGATGATGCGCGCGATGCCGCCCGAAACGCCGCGTTTACGAATCGATTTGTATCTTCGGAAGCTCCCAGCGGCGCGTGGTGGCGAGGTATCGGATGATGCAGACCGTAGCCATTGCAAGCACGGTCGCGATGCCGCTCGAAACGCCGAACTTCAGCAAAAGGTAATATGCGCCGCTCCCGGCGAGCGCGGCGACGGCGTACACGTGCTTGCGAAAGATCGCCGGGGTGACGTTCGTCAGGATGTCGCGCAGCATGCCGCCGCCGAATCCCGTAAACATCCCCAGTACGATCGATATGACGGGGTTTCCGCTGTATCCCGCCCGCATGACGACCGTCGTCCCCGTGACGCAGAAGGCGGCAAGCCCGATCGCGTCAAACACATTGTTGATCGCCGCAGCCTTTTCGCGGTAGGTATGGTAGTGCCGGCGGAAGAGCACAACGGCGCAAAACGTCAGAAGCGACGAAGCCGTGGCGATCGACAGCGACTCCAGAGACATGAACACATTGGGCGGGATCGCCCCGATCACGATGTCGCGCATGAGGCCGCCGCCCGTCGCGGAGACGCAGCCGATAATCAGCACGCCGAACAGATCCAGCCCCCGCTCGATCGCGGTGAGGGAACCCGATACGGCAAAGGCGATCGTCCCGACCGTGCTTGTGACAAACAGGATCCAGTCCATAACTTCCTCCGAAAAACATTGCCTCCCGATGCGCCGTCGGGAGGCGAACGTCTTATATGAGTCGGAATAAATCAGAACACGAGGATTTCGCTGACGCACACGTCGTCATACTTCGAGCCGGGGTATACGTCCGTTATGACGATTTCGATGGAATCGGTGAGATAGATGCCTGCAAACGGAACCACGCGCATGCCTTCGTATCCTTCAACCTCGTCCAGCGAGAACTCCATCGCGGTGCCGTCCGAAAGCGTCACGCGAAGCTGCTTGATGCGGCAGTTCTTCTCGAACACGCTCTCGCTCTTGGCGTAGCCGCCCGTGATCACGATGCCGCGCACCTCTTGCGCGGTATCCGCGCGCAGGGTGAGAGCGGCCTGTCTGTCGCTGCCTTTATATGCCCAGCAGGTATCGAGCTTGCCGTCGATGGCGTTTTCGGGCACGTAGTCGAAGCCGCTCTGGTCGCCAAGCACCTCATCGGCGGAGGCATCCGCAAACGCGGTGATGTCGCCGTGCGCGATGTCGATGCTCCGAACGGTCGCGCCGTAGGGCGCGTCTTCGTTCACGGTGAGGACAGCGGTGCCGTTGTAGCGGAACCAGTCAAACGCGCCATGCACGTCGAACCACGCGGAAAAGTCCAGCTCAAAATCGCCGTCGCCCAGAGGCGTTATGGCGTTGACCTCGACCAGCGTCGCAGGCTCTCCGTCCGCCATCATGAAGGAGTAGCCCTCGCCGCTCTTGGAGAACAAGTCCGACGGCTCGTCCGCGATGTCGGCAAAATCGCCCTCCGCGAAGATGGAATTGTACATCGCCTCTGCTTCGGCGTAGGTATATTCTTCCTTTGCCTCCCCCGCGCGGGCGTAGAACGAAAGCATCAGCCACGCAAACTGCGCATCCGGCGCGCCGGAGAAAGACGTGTCGCCCGCAGCGACGATGGTAAGCAGGTCGGCAGCGGTCTCCGGGAGCTCATAGACGACGGGTGCCTCCTCTTCGACGGCCGCAGCCGTTGAAACCTCGGCTGCCTCATCCGAAACAGCTTCCGTTTCGGCGGCGGATTCCTCCGCGAAAGCAAACGGCGCGAAAGAGAACAGCAGCGCGAGAATAAGGCATATGGACAGACATTTTTTCATGGAATAAGCCCTCCCCCAAATTATGCTATCTCTTTGACGGGATTGAATGTCTTTCGGTTCCCGAAAGCGGGAAAAAATCGAAAGAAACTTCGCTTGCGGGAAGGGTACATATGTGTTAGAATAGGGCAAAAAGGGGGCGTACCGAAATGCGGCACGACGGAAGAGAAAACGATATGCCACGCCCGGTGTCTATCGAAACGGGCTATACGGAGATGGCGGCGGGCTCCGTGTTGATGTCTACGGGGCGCACGCGCGTGATCTGCACGGCGTCCGTAGAGGAAACGGTGCCGCCGTTTCTGAAGGGGCAGGGGAAGGGCTGGATCACGGCGGAATACGCGATGCTTCCGGGGGCGACGCCCACGCGCAAGCAGCGCGAATATACAAAGCGCGACGGGCGGAGCGTGGAAATCTCCCGATTAATCGGAAGGTCGCTCCGCGCGTGCATAGACCTTACGCGCCTTGGCGAGCGC
>CAYFRC010000115.1:0-3117 GCA_964345325.1 uncultured Oscillospiraceae bacterium | reverse complement strand
GACGTCATTCAGGCGGACGGCGGCACGCGCACCTGCTCTATAACGGGCGCGTTTGTTGCGCTGTGTCTGGCTGTCGAAAAGCTTATGAAGCAGGGGCTTCTCAGGCAGTCGCCCATCACTAAGCGGCTTGCGGCGATCTCTTGTGGCATTTCGGGCGACAATGCGATATTGGACCTCGATTATATCGAGGACTCCCGCGCGCAGGTCGACATGAACCTCGTGATGACGCTGGACGCACAAGGCGAGGCCGAATTCGTCGAGATACAGGGCACGGGCGAGGGGCGGCCGTTCAAAAAGGACGAATTGAATGCGCTCCTGGCGCTGGGCGAAAAGGGCATACGGCATCTCATGCAAAGGCAGGACGACGCGCTGGGCGACACCGTGCATGTCATCGGGCAAAAGCCGATCTTGGTGCTCGCAAGCGGCAATTTCGGAAAGCTGCGCGAAATGCGCGCGCTGCTTTCCGATAGGTTCGATGTGATCTCGATGCGCGAGGCGCTCTGCGACATCGATGTGGAGGAAGACGGAGAGACCTTTGCGGAAAACGCGCTCATCAAGGCGCAAGCGGTGTCCGCGGTGTGCGGCATGGCGGCGCTTGCGGACGATTCGGGGCTGTGCGTGGATGCGCTGTGCGGCGCGCCCGGCGTACACAGCGCGCGCTTTGCGGGCGTACACGGAGATGATGAGGCGAATAACAAATTGCTGCTCGAACGGCTGAAAAACGCGGAGGACAGGCGCGCGCGCTTCGTATGCGCGATGGCACTGGTGCGGCCTGGGAAAAAGCCGATCGTCTGCGAGGGCGAATCCTACGGCACGATCCTGTATAAGCCGCGCGGGGAGGACGGCTTCGGATACGACCCGCTCTTTTTGTCGGACGATTTGGGCGTGACCTTCGCCGAGGCGGACGCTGCGGAAAAGAATACGGTATCCCACAGGGCGAGGGCGATCTCCGCGCTGATAGAGACGCTTGAAAGGGAAGATGATTAGGCTCTTCGTCGCGTCCGACAGCCACGGCGAATACTCCGCGCTGCAGGCGTTCGCGCGGATCGCGAAGCGCGAAAAGGCGCATGCCGTGTGCCATTTGGGCGATTTCGCCTCCGACGCGGAAATGCTGCGCGAAATGCTGGGCGGAATCCCGCTATACTCCGTGCGCGGGAATTGCGATTCGCAAGGCGCCGCGCCGAAGGAGCGCGTCGAACATTTCGGCGCGTGCAGTGTGCTTTTGTGCCACGGGCATGCCTATTCCGTCAAGAGCGGCACGAGGGAACTTGCGGAGGCCGCGGCGGAAATGGGCGCGCATCTTGCGCTGTTCGGGCATACGCATGCGTCTCTCGAAAGATACCAAAACGGGGTATTTCTGATCAACCCGGGCGCGCTGTGCGGCGGAAGGTTCGCCGTCGTTGAAATAGATGAAGGCGGAACGCCGTTCGCTTCGTTTGAGGATGTGCGTTGATTGATGCGTAATAACCAGAATGCTTCTTTTTCGTAAACAAATGACAGCATAGTCATTACGTTGAATAAGATAAGTGTTTCTCGATGTTCTGCCAGTTGGACGCGGCGGGAAAGCATTCCCTGCTTAGCATAGCCGAACCTAAACGCCTTTGTCTACTTGCAAAGGAGATGGAACATTCAACAATCGCGTGACCCGAGAGAGCCCTGCACCTTTTCTCTATTCGTCGCGCATCATCGGGCGTATATGACATTTCTGTCCATGTTGAGGTGATACTATGTCCAGCACATCGGAGCGCTTGCGCCAAATTATGCAGGAAAGGCGGCTAAAACAAGTCGACATAATACGGCTTGCGCAGCCGTATTGCGGAGAATATGGTTTGACGCTTTCTAAGAGCGACATGAGCCAGTTTATAAGTGGGAAAGTCAAGCCTGGACCATGGAAGTTAAAGCTTTTATCACTATCGCTGAATGTTTCAGAAGCGTGGCTTGCAGGCTTTGACGTGCCACGGGAATGCGGGGATGCTGTGGCAGATTCAAATTCCACGGACGAACGGAAGGAGTTCTATCTATTGTTCATGTCGCTGTCGCCAGAGAATCGCCGCAGGATTGTAGACCTCATGAAAGCACTCGCATACCAGTAGGCTTTTTCTTCCCGCTGCACCAGTTGCAATATAAAGGCCCCGCATACGGCATAGGGCAAAAACCCCGTCCGTAGGTTTGCCGAAGGCGGACTGCAAAGCATGTCACCACCACTTGTTCTATTTGTCCTCAATAATATTGCGCTTATGGCGAAAGAAATCAAGGAGGAAGTACGATGAAATACAGAAGGCTCGGAAAGACCAATCTCATGGTGAGCGAGGTCGGCTTAGGCGCCGAATGGCTCGAACGGCATACCTTGGAGGAATGCGTCGCCGTCGTGAAGCGTTGCGAGGAGGCGGGCATCAACATCCTGGACTGCTGGATGAGCGAACCGAACGTGCGCGCGAATTTGGGCATCGCGATCCGCGAAAACCGCGACAAATGGATCGTGCAGGGGCATTTCGGCTCAACTTGGAAGAATGGGCAGTATGCGCGAACGCGCAAGCTCGAACCCGTCAAGGCGGCGTTTGAAGACCTTTTGACGCGCCTGCAGACGGATTATATCGATATCGGCATGATCCATTTCGTCGACGGGGAAAAAGAGTGGGAAAGTCTTCAGGACAGCGACTACCTCAAATACGTGTTCTCGATGAAGGAGCGCGGCATAATCCGCCACATCGGGCTGAGCACGCACAACCCCGAGATCGCGAAAAAGGCGATCCTCTCGGGCTATGTGGAGATGATCCTGTTCTCGGTCAACCCCGCGTTCGACATGGCGCCCGCGGCGGAGGACATGTCCGGCTTGTTCGAGGTCGGCTACTATACGGACGATATGCGGGGCATCAACCCCGAGCGCGCGCAGGTGTATTCGCTCGCGGAGACGCACGATGTCGGCATCACGGTCATGAAGGGGTTTGCGGGTGGGCGGCTTTTTGACGCGGCGAGGTCGCCCTTCGGCGTCGCGCTGACGCCCGTGCAGTGCATCCACTACTGCCTAACGCGCCCCGCGGTTGCGAGCGTATTGTGCGGTTGCGACACGACAGAGCATGTGGATGCCGCCGTCGCCTACGAACATGCGACGGACGC